>JALFKC010000089.1 GCA_022775765.1 Campylobacter sp.
TTAAAATTAGTAGCCTCTTTAGCGTGGATAAATTTGGTAGTTGGTGAGATGGTTGGAGCTCAAAGCGGACTTGGATATATGATAATAGATGCTAGAAACCAGCTTAGACTAGACATACTTTTAGCTGTGATTTGTACGATAAGAGTATAAGATATAGTTTAAATTTGATTATAATCACAAAATTTAAGAGCTAAGAAAGATTTGCTTAGAATTATAACTTTTCTAGCTTATAAATATTAGATTTAACGCTCAAATTTATTCAAAATCTTACTTCCACATCTTTCAAGCAAACTCATCATACAAATAGCGTTTGCCCCGCTTTGCAAAACTTCGCAGTAATTTTTCTCATCTATGCCACCAAGTGCGTAAATTTCACCGCTAAAAAACTCTCTAACATCTTTAATGAGCCCAATCCCTTTTGGTGTGGCAAAGCTCTTGCAAGATGTAGGGAAAATGTGGCTAATACTCAAAGTATTTGCCCCTAAATTTAGGGCAAATTTTGCTTCATCTACGCTATGAGTTGAGGCTACTATCTCTTTAAAAGGGGCTAAATTTCCGCCCACTTTCACAAAATTAGTGAGCTTTGGAAGTGGTAGCCAAATAAATGGGTATTTTAGCTCTAGAGCAATTTTATAAAAGTTATGCAAGTATAATTTCACACTAAAACCATCACAGATCTTTTTGGTCTCTAAAAATAGCTCTTTATACTCTGCTTCGCTAAGTGCTTTTGCTCTTAAAACCACAGCGTCAATTTTAGCTTTGCAAAATGAGTGAATTTGGGATTTTAATCTCTCTTTGTTGTCGCTTAAATTTGCAATGAAGATAATTTTATACAAAAATATACTCACTCATCACAGGTACAAGCCCCATATTTCTAAGGCTTTCGCACATATCTTTAGTATCTCTTGTATCATCTATAAAAAACTGTTCGTCACCCTTTTTGGTGCTATGACCGCCTATACCAACGCTAACACTAGCTGAAATTTTAGTAGCTACAATGCCAACCGCTCCGTCTCTAAAAGCTCTACTCTCTCTTGTTGATATTGTGATATTTGCACTCTCAAAAAATAGTCTATAAGCCATCATAACCTGCAAAAGCTCTCTCTCGCCGACATTTCGTGGGTTGATTTTAGAGTTATTAATGATTGGGCGAAGCCTTGGAACAGAGAATGCTATCTCAGCACTTGGGTATTTACGCCAAATCTCATATGCGTGAATTCCTGTTAAAAATGCGTCTTTTCTAAAGTCATCAAGCCCCAAAAGCACCCCAAAACCAACCCCTCTCATACCACCCAAAATCGCCCTTTCTTGAGCATTAAAGCGGTATGCAAAGTCAGTTTTGTTGCCAAAGGTGTGAAGCTTTGAGTATTTTTGGGGATTATAGGTCTCTTGAAAAACAGTCACATAATCCACGCCATTTTTATGCAAAATTTCATACTCATCTGTGTTTAGTGGATAAATTTCAACCCCTAAAACCTTAAAATACTCTTTGGCTATCCTGCACGCGTTTGTGATATAAGCAAGATCTGAGTTTGTTTCGCTCTCGCCTGTGAGTATCAAAATCTCTTCAAGACCAGTTTTAGCGATATTTTCAAGTTCAACTCTAAGCTCGCTATCGTTAAGCCTAGCTCTTTTTATGCTATTTTTGGCACTAAATCCACAATAAACACAGTTATTATCGCAATAATTAGATATATAAAGCGGGGTAAAAATTTGGATATTATCGCCAAATTTAGCCCTTTTTCGCATTTTGCAAACTTGAGCTATCTCTTCTAAAAGCTCACCCGCAGCACTACTTAATAAAGCCCCAAAATCTCTCTTTGTAAAATTGCCATTAGATAGTATCTTTTTATCCAAAGCTTTGATGACATCACTCCTACTAAAACTATCATTATCAAATTTAGAGTTAAGAGTAGTATCTAAAATATCACTTGAGATTTTTTCTAAATTTCTCACTTTTAATCCCTTAAAAAGCCAGTTAGTGGCGAACTAGCACTTGCAGTTTTTCTAACACTTCCAAATCCGCTTAAAAACGCACTTCTACCAGCTTCAACCGCTTTTGCAAATGCTAACGCCATTAAAGATATATCCCCAGCTGTAGCAATAGCGGTATTTACCATCACTGCTGCACACCCCATCTCCATCGCTTCGCACGCCTGAGACGGCCTACCAAGGCCAGCATCAACGATGATCGGCAAACTTATCTCATTAACCAAAATCTCAATCATACCCTTCATTACAAGCCCCATATTTGAGCCTATCGGCGAAGCTAGTGGCATAATGGCTGCAGCTCCAGCACTTTGCATAGCTTTAGCGTAGTTAAGATCTGCGTGCATATAAGGAAGCACGACAAAGTCTTTAGCGGCTAAGATTTCAACTGCTTTTAGGGTCTCGTGGTTGTTTGGAAGTAGATATTTGGTATCGTTTATCACCTCTAGCTTGATAAAATTCCCACAACCTAACTCTCTTGCTAGCAAGGCTATGCGAACCGCTTCATCAGCGTTTCTAGCCCCGCTTGTGTTTGGAAGCAAGGTGACATTTTTAGGAATAAAATTTAAGATATTATTATCTCCACCTTCATTTGCTCTCCTAAGGGCTAGGGTGATAATCTGGGCCCCTGCCACCTTAACGCACGCCTCTATCATCGCTGGGTCAAATTTACCCGAACCCATAATAAAGCGTGAACTAAACTCCTTACCGCCCAAAATTAGCTTATCATTTGAGCTTTTGCTTGTCTCATCACTTAGTTTCTCATCACTCATTATACTCTCCTAAAATTATCCTTAAAACCATATTTGCCTGATGCATTGCTGTTATTATAACCCTTGGTGCCATAAGGCCATCTACCGCAAGGCTTTTAAAATCGCCACATATGTAGATATTGTCAGCGAATTTTTTAGTTTGGATTAAGTTTGAACTACCAAATCCAGCCATACCAGAAGTACAAACTATAAATTTATCTTCAAATTTAGCCATATGATTTAGTAGCATAGCCTTGTCATTTGGCGTGTCAAAGCATTCGCAAATTATGGTGTCATCTTTTAAAATACTCTCTATATTTTCGCTTGTAAGTTTAATACTAAGTGACTCAATCTTTATGAGTGGGTTAATGTCATAAATTTGAGAGGCTAGAGCTTCGCTTTTTAGCATATCAAGGTGCTTGATAAAATAGTGCTGACGGTTAAGATTGCTTGGTTCAACTCTATCAAAATCGATTAGTCTTAAATTCCTAACCCCAACTCTTGCTAAAGCAATTGCAAGGTTTGAACCAAGTCCTCCTAGCCCACATATTGTAACCTTAGCGGTTTTTACTCGCTCACTAACGCCTTTAGAGTTTCTTGCAAGACATAAACTCTCTAACTCACTAGGGCTATACTCCTTTTTCATCTTTTATCCGCCACCTACAAACTCAACTATTTCATAGCTCTTTGCGTCTGAAATTTTTGTCGTTTTCCAAAACGATTTTGGTAGAATTTTGCCATCTTTTTCTATGGCAACTCTAATTTTATCATAGCCTTTTAAATCTAAAAACTCATCTACAAAGATATCGCTTTTTAAATTTATAAACTCACCATTTATCTTTACGCTTATCATAAATTTACTGCCTTTTGCATAGCTAATTTGATTTTGTTTTCATCTAGTTTTAAATCATAAAAGATATTTAGTGCTAAAACTGCTTGATTAACAAGCATATCTTTGCCATCTTTTATCTGCAAATTATGCTCTTTGGCTAGAGTTAAAAACGGTGTAGCCTTGCCATAAATCGCGTCAAATGCGTATTTGCTAAAGCTAAAAATTTCATCCAAAATCTCTTTTGAAGCAGGCAAACTCTCATCTTTTAGCCCTGCTGAAGTCGAGTTAATAATAGCGTCATATTCGCTAGGATTAAATTTACTAATATCAAATTTAGTCAAATCTGCGTGAGTAAAAAATCTCTCACATTTAAACTCGCCAACGTCTTTTTGGCTTCTGTTTAATATGTCAAATTTAACGCCGTGCTTGTTTAGGATATAGCTCATTGCTTTTGTAGTGCCACCAGCCCCTAAAATAAGAGCTTTTTTGACTTTACCAAACTCACTAAAAGAGTCCCAAAAACCCATCGCGTCTGTATTGTATCCATAAAATTTAGAGTTTTTATAAACTAAAGTATTTACAGCCCCTATCTCCTTTGCCGATGAGCTTAAAATATCGCTAATTGCATAAGCCTCAGTTTTAAACGGCACAGTGATATTTGCACCATTTAGTCCTAAGCTCAAAAATTTATCTTTTAAATTTTTAGATTTATCAAGCAAAACCCTGCCATAAAAAGCCTCTAAATTTAGGGCTTTTATGGCGTAATTGTGAAGTAGTGGCGAGATGGAATGAGCTATAGGATTACCAAAAACTGCGAATTTCATATCTATTTCCTAAAGACAAACGCGTCTTTGCTAACATTCTCTCTTATATTTTTCATCTCTTTTTCAAGAGTATCGCCACTGTATGGACCAACCAATACTTTTGTGACTTCTCTACCATTTACAGTAGTTTTATGCAGAGTATATCCATATCCTAGGCTTTTTAATTTTTTGATTTGGGGATCATCATCTTTAAAATTTGATGTTGAGAGAATTTGGATATATGTGTTGGAATTTGGGCTAACAGGGCTTGGTTTGATTTTTTCAAGGCTAGCAATTACGCTGTCATTGCTAGGTTTTTTAGCTTTTGTGGGGTGCTTTGGCTCGCTAGTTGGCTTGACAACTTCTGGCTTTGTAGCCTTTGGTTGGATTGGGGTGACTTTTTGTGGCTCAACTTTTTGCGATTTAGCTACTTTTGTTTCAGTTTTTGGTTGCTCTTGCTTAACTATTTTTGGCTCTTGTTTGGCTTTACTGATGAGATTTTGTTTGATCTCTTCGTGTTTTGAGACAACTTCAACTGGTTTAATCTCTTTTGGTTTTTGCTCAATCTCAACCTTTTTTTGTTCTACTGCCAACTCTGACTCACTACTTTTAGGCTCTATAGCTAGACTAGGAACTTTTTGTGGCTCGGTTGGTATGACTTTTACTTCAACCACTTCAGTTTTTGGTGCTTTAGGAATATCAGGCTTAGCTACAGGAGCAACTACAAAAGAGCTATTATCTTCAGCCTTAGGCATAACTAGGGGTTTTGAGGTATCTATGTCTCCGCTATTAATAAATTTCATAATAATGAGAACTATCAAAAATAGCACCACCAAAGCCGCTATAGCCATAAGAATTTTTTTGATACCTACTGATTTTTGAGCACCTTCGTCTTCTATCAATAGATCTTTTATATTGTAATTATCTTCCATGCAGCCTACCTTGATTAATACATTGCTCTATCATAAATGATAAATTTACTAGCTAACTCTTTTAATTCTGCTTTGATTTTGGCTTGTAAATTTGTGTTGTTGATATCATCAAGCACATCTGCAATTCTCTCGCCTATTAACTTAAACTCAGCCTCTTTCATTCCCCTTGCAGTTAAAGCTGGACTTCCTATCCTAACACCGCTTGTTACAAATGGACTTCTAGTTTCTCCTGGGACTGTGTTTTTATTGGTTGTGATGCCTGCATTTTCTAGGGCGTTGCTTGCGTCTTTACCGCTAAAGTCATTTTTGAGTAGGCTTAGTAGAATTAGGTGATTATCAGTTCCACCACTTACCAAATCATAGCCCCTATTTACAAGCACTTCACCTAAAACTTTGATATTGGCTTTGACCTGTTTTGCATAAACTTTCCACTCATCGCTTAGATTGTGTTTAAATCCAACCGCCTTACCTGCAATTACATGCATCAAAGGACCACCTTGAATTCCTGGGAAAATGCTAGAGTTTATCTTTTTGGCTATCTCTTCATCGTTTGTCATAATAATTCCACCCCTTGGACCACGCAAAGTTTTGTGAGTTGTCGAAGTCACCACATGTGCGTGTGGGAATGGATTTGAGTGTTCGCCAGCTACGACTAGTCCTGCGATATGGGCCACATCTGCAAAGAGATACGCTCCAACGCTATCAGCGATTTCGCGGAATTTAGCAAAATCAAACTCTCTAGTGTAAGCACTCGCACCACATATTATCATTTTTGGTTTTACGATACCCGCTATATCAGCAACTCTATCGTAGTTTATGCGTCCATCAAGTTCAACACCATAAAAAAAGCTCTCATAGTATTTCCCACTTGCATTTACCTTAGCACCGTGAGTTAGGTGACCGCCGTGGCTTAGATCCATACCTAAAATTTTATCGCCTGGCTTTAAAAGAGCTCCATATACACCTTGATTGGCTTGACTTCCTGAGTTTGGTTGAACATTAGCAAACTCACAACCAAAAAGCTTCTTGCACCTATCAATGGCGATTTGTTCTATGCCATCCACAAACTCACAACCACCATAGTAGCGTTTGCCCGGATAGCCCTCAGCGTATTTGTTGGTTAGGATTGAGCCCATAACTTCCATAACTTCAGGGTATGTGAAATTCTCACTTGCGATCATTTCCAAATAATCGCACTGCCTTTGCAACTCTTTGTTGGTTAAATCAAAAATTTCTCTGTCAAAATTTTCTAAACTCATTTTTACTCCTCGCTTTCATTGTTTTGTGAATTTTTAAGTGACCTCATAGCCGGAAATAGTATAACATCTCGTATTGAAGTTTTGCCTAAAAGTAGCATAATAAGCCTATCTATGCCAATCCCTTCGCCAGCGGTTGGTGGCATTGCATAACCTAGAGCTTTGACATAGTCTTCATCCATTTCGTGGGCTTCATCATCGCCTGCATTTTTAGCATCAATCTGAGCTTTAAATCTAGCGTATTGATCAAGTGGGTCATTTAACTCATTAAAACCATTTGCCAACTCCTTTCCTGCAATAAAAAGTTCAAATCTCTCTGCAATATTTTGGTTCTCATCACTTCTTCTTGAAAGTGGGCTGATTGAGATAGGAAAATCAACGATAAAAGTTGGATCTATTAGCTTTTCTTCTACATAGTTATCAAAAAGTTCAGCTTGCAAATGCCCCAAATCATGCCTCTCATTTGCCTCAAAGCCATCATCTTTTAGCTTAGCAAGGATTTTGTCTTTATCATTTATAATACTCTCATCAAGCCCACCAACGCTAGTTAGAGCGTCAAGATATTTTAGCTTTTTAAATGGTGTTTTAAGGCTGATATCTTTGTCATCATATGAGATAGTCTCGGGCAAATTTAGTGCCTTTTTTAGCGTATCAAAAAGACCTTCAGTTAGAGTCATCAAATCTTTGTAATTATGATAAGCCCAGTAAAACTCAATGCTTGTAAACTCAGGGTTATGAGTTAGGTCCATACCCTCATTTCTAAAGTTTCTATTGATCTCAAATACCGCTTCCATTCCACCAACTACAAGGCGTTTTAGATATAGCTCTGGGGCGATTCTAAGGTATCTATCTACGCCTAAAGCGTTGTGAAATGTTTTAAATGGTTTTGCGTTTGCTCCGCCTGCAATTGGGTGCATCATCGGCGTTTCAACTTCCAAAAACCCTCTATCTTCAAAAAATCTTCTAATTGCACTAATGATGAGTGATCTTTTGACAAAGTCATCTCTAACGCTAAAGTCCATTATCATATCAAGGTATCTTTGGCGGTATCTAGCCTCAATATCGGTTAATCCGTGAAACTTCTCAGGTAGTGGCGAGATCGCTTTAGAGGCTAAAACTACGCTATTTGCGTGAAGTGAAAACTCGCCCGTTCCTGTGACAAACGCATATCCACTTACCACCACAATATCACCAACTTCAAGGTTTTTTTTGAAATTTTTGTAATTTTCTTCGCCTATGCTATCCCTTGAATAGTAAATTTGGATATTACCACTTTCATCTTCTATGTTGGCAAATGTCGATTTTCCAGCTACTCTTTTAAGTTTTAATCTGCCGGCGATGGTTACTGTTTCATCAGCTTTTTTCTCATCGCTATCTTTAATATACTCAAATTTATCTCTAAATTCTTTGATACTCATATCCTTTTTTAGAAAATGCGGATATGGATTGATTCCTAAATTTCGCAGTTCATCTGCTTTTTGAATTCGTTGAATTTCTAATTGATTTTCAAATACCACTTAAATTTACTCCTTTGATTTTTGGCAACTTTTGCAAAGTCCATAAAGCTGCATAATGTGCCCAGTTAGTGTAAAGCCATTTTCTTTGGCAATGCTAAGTTGCTTTTTTTCTATGCTTTGGTCTTCAAACTCAACTATCTTGCCACACCTTTTACAGATTAGATGGTCGTGGTGAGGTTTGATGGCAAGCTCAAATTTCTTCCCTTGAATACCAAAAGATATAGATGTAGCGATGCCTGATTCTTCAAGCAAATTTAGAGTTCTATAGACTGTGGCAATACCGATATTGAGTTCTGGGTGTTTTTCTTTGATATCAAGATAGAGCTGTTCAGGGGTAAAATGCTCGTCGCTATGATAGAGAATTTTGATTAGAACCTCTCGCTGTTTGGTGTATTTAAGCCCATTAGTTTTAAGAATTTGTTTGAATTTATCTATAATCTGGTCTAATTCCAAATTATCAACTATATATTCGCTCATTTTATCTCCTTAAAGAGTGATATTATTGTCTAAATTTAGAGTTGTATTCTCATCTAAATTTAATGTTTGATTTTTGTCTAAATTTGCACTTGAATTATTATCGGTTAAATTTGCCTCATCAAAATTGTTTATAACCACACTTTTTTCTAAATTTTTGGGTGTGGAATTTCTATCTTCGTTCAAAACATTTTCAACTGAAGTTTTAATAGTAGTAGAGTCAATTTGCATTATAATCTCGCCGTATTTTAGTAGATATGGATAGACTATACTAGTTTGAAAATATGGTTTAGTCTGCTCATTTAAAAATGCTGAACTTCTTATAAGCACTGCAAAAACCGCAAATATCAAAAATACCTTCAAAGCCCCAAAGCCAAATCCACCTATCTTATCAACTATGCCAAGTCCAGAAACTCTTAGAAGTTTTGCAAAAATTTCGCCAAGTATCAAGCATGCTATCCAAACACTAAACAAAACCCCCAAAAATCCTACAATAATCTCCGTTCCATCTCCACTTAAAACGCCAATGCGGTTGATGTCATATATTGTAGTGCTTATCCACGCTCCAGCTTCGGCTTTAAATTTGATCGCCAAATAAAGACCGCCAATAAGTCCTAAAATTCCAAAAAACTCTCTTACAAGACCAGATCTTAGCCCTTTTAAACCAAAAAGTAGCACCAAAACCAAAATAGCAATATCTAAATAATTCATTCACTACTCCCCAACAATATTAATAAGCTCTTGCATACTAGTTGAGTATCTAATCGCATTTTCTTTAGTGATAAGGCCTGATTTGATCGCTTTTACCATAGCTTGAGTTTGTGTTACCATTCCAGTTGCTTGTTGATTTAGCTGCATTTGTGAGTAAATTTGATGGACTTTATTTTCTCTAATTAGATTAGCAATTGCGTTATTGTTTATCAAAATCTCATGCACAGCGTATCTTCCACCACCTCTTTTTGGAAGCAAAGATTGAGAGATTACAGCTGAGAGCGAAACTGAGAGCATATTTCTAACTTGAGCTTGCTCGTCTGATTCAAAGCTATCAATAATACGGTTGACTGTTTGCATTGCTGAGTTGGTGTGAAGTGTTCCAAACACAAGGTGGCCTGTTTCAGCAGCAGTAATAGCGATAGAAATCGTCTCTTTATCTCTCATCTCACCAACTAGTATGATATCTGGGTCCTCACGAAGTGAGTATTTTAACGCTCTAGCAAATGAGTGAGTATCGGTTCCAACATTCCTATGTGAAAAAAGACATTTATTGTTTTGATGGACAAACTCAACTGGATCTTCAACTGTGATAATGTGCTTTCTTTCTGTGCGGTTAAGCTCATTTAGCATAGCCGCAAGAGTGGTTGATTTACCACTACCTGTTGGGCCAGTAACAAGTATCATCCCCTTTTCTCTTTTGATAATCTCTTTGAAAATTGATGGAGCGTTTAGATCATCAAGAGAAGGAATATGAATAGGAATAGTTCTAAAAGCCGCAGCTAAACTACCATTCATTGTATAATAATAGTTACCCCTAAATCTTCCAATGCCTGTCAGTTCTAGGGCGAAGTCAAGCTCTCTTTCTTCTTCTAGGATTTTCTTTTGGTTTTCGCTGATGACTGCGTAGCAAAGCTTTTCTATATCATCACCTTTTAACACTGGAAGTGCTAATGGACGCAAAAGACCATCTATACGAATCTGAGGGGCTGATCTAGCGACAAGGTGAAGGTCACTCGATTTGTTTGCAACTATAGTTTTAAGCAAAATTTTAAGGTCATAATTTAGACTATTATTTTGGCTTTCGCTGTGCTCTATTTGAGCTTGTTCGTTAGACATTTTATATCCTTACTCTACTATTTTTGGCACTACAAAGCAATGATTATCTGTATTTGGTGCGTGTTTTAATATGATTTCTACGATATCTGGGTCGTTTGTGGGAGTGTCGCTTCTTAATGGTGTGCCACCTTTAAGTGTGCTTACTGAAACTTTTGCACTACTTAAATCAAGCTCGTCTAAGATTTCAACAAATCCTAAAATTTCACTTAATTGCTTTTTAAAATCATCTCTTTTAGCTTCAGGGATTTCAAGAGCACTCAGTTTTTCAAGCTTATTTAACAGTTTGTCATCAATATTTACCATAAATTTTCCTTTATTTTGCACAATATGTGCTTCATTATAACACATTTAGCTTTAAAATTTGTAATTTTTTTAGATATTTTATGCTACAATGACGAAATTTTAAATCAAGGATTTTTATTTTGAGTGAAAAACAAGACTTAAATTCAGCAAAGAATGCCCCAGGCACTCAGCTATTAGAGAGTATGATAAGGGGCGAACAACTCGTTAAAAAATATGGCAAAATAGCTCTTATAATTATGGTGGTAATTGTAGCGTGGTTTGGCGGGGGTTACGCTGGTTCAAAGATTAAAGAACGCAGCATAAACAAAGCAAATCTAGTCTACAACGACCTTTTAAAAGACCCAACTAATGAAAAAGCAAAGCAAACTCTAAAAGAGAAAAATTTAAATTTATACGCAGTTTATGAGCTTGGTAGGGCGGTTGATACTAACGACACTTCAAATTTACAAGGTCTTACTTCGCTTGAGATTGACCCACTTTTAAAAGAGATAATAAATATCCAAATTCCAAATCAATCAAGTAGCGTTATGAATGAATACAAAAACTTATTAAAAGGTTTTGAGCTTTTAAAACAGAATAAAGTAGATGAAGCTAGAGTGGAATTTGCTAAAATTCCTACAACTTCAACACTAAATCAAATTGTTAAAAATTTACTACACTATCATGGAAGTGCAAAATGAAAAAAACTTTACTATTATTAACCACGACTTTTTGTCTAATTTTCCTTAGTGCGTGCTCTACAAAAAGAGAGTATTTTAATCCAAGCGATGAAGAAATAACAGGCAAAATCTCATTTAGCGGAAAGAGTAGCGACGATATAGTTCGTGCAAACTCGTTTGTGGCAACTTTGGCTGATGGCTCAGCCATAAGCATAAAAAGTGGCGAAGTGAATTTGGGGCTAAGCGAAACTCAAACTCTACTTAATGAAACTGAAGGTAAATACTCTATTACCGATATTAATGGGACTTTTACCATAAAAGATGAGAGTGGCAGGATTTTGTTTGATAGACAGTTTCCTACAAAAGCAGCCTCAGCCTCAACTTATGGGGACTTGCTTGCAGTTTTGAGTGCGGAAAATGCGTTTTATTTATTTAGAATCTCAAATGGTGCTTTAATTTCAGCTCATCCAGCAGATGACTATATAGCCAATGACGCAAGGGTTGCAGCACCAATCTTTTTTGACCAATTTGTAGCTTTTCCAACACTTGATGGCAAAATTTATGTCGTAGATCAAACTTATGGAGCGATAGTTGGCAATTTTCTTGTTTCAAATCAGCCATTTTTAAACAATATTATTTTCTTCAAAGCAAATGGCGATAAAATGTATGCGGCCTCTGGCTCAAGGCTTATGCTAATAGACCAAGCTAGAACCCAGATGATAAATGATGATATCAAAGTTATCGATGAATTTAATGGTAAATTTTATATTTTCTCAAACGATGGCTCAGCTAGAGTTTATGACTCAAATCTAAATTTACTAAATTCCAACAAATTTAAATTTGCAATTTTTTCAAATGTTATCATTAATCAAAATGGAGTCTATATCCTTGAAAAAACAGGTTATATCATCAAAACAGATCTAAATTTACAAAATCCACAAATTTTTGAGATTGATGATGAGGTTGATGATAGAACTTTTGCTTCAAAAGATAAATTTTACATAGGTGATAAATTTATAAAGATTGATTGATGATTGAAGAAGCTCTAATAAAACACAAGCTATTTTTAAGAGATCAAACTACCATAAACAGCCCATTTAATGCTAGAAGTTATAGCGTTATAACTGGGCTAAATGGTGAAAATCCAGCTAAAAACACAGCTATATTTTTTAGAGATGCTAAGAGTAGGTTTATCAAAAAAGACGCATTAAAACTTGAAAATATGGCTCTTAATTTAATTGCTGGTAAAAAATTTGCCAAAAAAATTCTATTTATAAACTCAGCGATTTGTTCTAAAGCTAAAGATGAACTTATAAAAAACGGATGGGAGATTTATGATACTTTGTGATATTGGAAATTCTCAAATCAAGCTCTATGAAGATGGCAAAATTTCATCTTTTGGTGTAGATAAATTCGCTAATTTTAAACCCAAAAAAAGAGTCTATTTTATAAGTGTAAATCCCAAAATTTCGCCAACAGCGTTTAATTTCATCAATATAAAGGATTTTTTTTGCTTTGCTACAAAATATCGTGGTCTTGGCATCGATAGAATAGCTGGATGTTATGATATAAAAGATGGCGTTGTGGTTGATGCAGGGACGGCAATCACTGTTGATATTATGAGTGAAGGGATTCATCAAGGTGGCTATATTTATCCAGGAATTTATGAAGCACTGAAAAATTACGCTTTGATTTCAGACGCGTTAAAAGTGTCGTTTAACTCAAATATAGACCTTGATATTTTGCCTCAAAAAACCAATGACGCTCTAACTTATGGGCTAGTAAAACCCCTTGTTTTGTCCATAAAAGATATCGCAAAAGATCAAAAAATCTACCTTACAGGTGGTGATGGACACTTTTTTTCGCAATTTTTCAAAAACTCAGTCTTTGATAAAACCTTGATATTTAGAGGAATGCTAAAGGCTTTGAAACAAAAAGGAGTAATATGCTAACAGTTGCTTTGCCAAAAGGCAGGATTGCCGATGAAACTTTGGAAATTTTTAGTGAAATTTTTAAAACCAGCTTTGTCTTTGAAGATAGAAAACTTATAATGCAAAAAGGTGGTTTTAAGTTTTTGTCTGTGCGAAATCAAGATATACCAACTTATGTGATAAATGCCGGGGCGGATATCGGTGTAGTGGGGCTTGATACCCTTGAAGAGCACTCAAGCGATGTATTAAAACTGCTTGATTTAGGCATTGCAAAGTGTAAAGTATGCGTGGGCGTAAGAAAAGGCGAAAAGCTAAATTATCAAATTCCAAGTATCAAAATCGCCACTAAAATGCCAAATATCACTCGCAGATATTTTGCCAAAAAAGCCGTGAGCGTAGATGCAATCAAACTCTATGGCTCAATAGAGCTAGCTCCGATTTTAGGGATTGCAGATGCAATAGTTGATAATGTCGAAACTGGGGCGACGATGAGACAAAACGGCCTTGAAGTGGCTGAAGTGATATTTGAAAGTTCAGCATTTTTAATCGCTAACAAAAATAGTTTTATTGTGAATAGAGCCGAAATTTTGGATCTTTGCGATAAAATTGAGAGTGTTTTGCAAATGTAAATTTATAAAATTAGAATTTGAGATTTTTGTTTTAAGCCAAATAAGTTAATTTTACTATTTTTTATTTTAAAGACAGGAATTTATTGATTGCAGTATAAAAATATATAAATTTCCTAAAAGCATCTAGCGTAAAATTTGCTTTGCTTAAAGTTATAATTTTAAACCCCTAAGGCAAAAATCCCAAAGCTTTAGCCTTTGGAGTGAATGCCTAAGCGTAGCTTATTATCTTTTTGATTAACCTTGATTTTCTATGTAAGCTTTGATAGTTTCAGGACTAGCTTCTCTAATAGAACAA
>JALFKC010000091.1 GCA_022775765.1 Campylobacter sp.
AAGGTATAAAAAGAGATAATTTTATATTATATTTAAAAGAGTGTGAGTTTGGGTATTATATCAATAAAGATGACAAAGATTTATATCAAATTCTATTAATACCGATAAGAGAAAATCCGCTTAAGTTGTCTTGAGCCATTCATAAATATGAAATATTTATCTATAAACCACTTCACTTTAAGATTTGGTAAGATTTATCTTGACTATTCAGCAAAGTCACCATATCTTGCAAATTGCTACCAAATACACTTGTTACCTTTTTGCCATCTCTTAAATTTTGTAATCCCCTTGTAGTGTGGTTTATTTGTGTTGCCAAAATTATCAGTGTGTGGTCCTTCAGTTCAAATGCTACACCACTTTAAAATCATGGTAATGGTTTTTTACTAGCTGATTACAAAATTTTTGCACTCGTTCTATCCTATCCATCTACTCTGGTTATTCTAATTCTATTGCATTCAAGTTCACCACATTTGCCTGCAATCCATTTAAGGATTAATTCCTGTGCCTTTGTAGTCTAAATTTGCGTTACAAAATGTGCTTAGTGTCTTACGGAATGAGTGGAAAACAAATTTATTACCGCCAATTATCTTGTGTGGTGTTTATGTTGCCAAAGCTTTACTTAAAGTGCCGTCACTTAGCGGTTTGCCCCTGTTGTTTGGAAAAAATAGCTCTGTGCTGCTATGTATGTCATTGTATTTTTTATATCAAGTAGCCAAAGCTCTAATTTTAGGGAAATACAGAGCTTTTCACTCACGCCTGTTTTAGTTTCTTGTTCCGAGAAATTTAAATAAAATCCTTTTTCATCCTGTTACAATTTTGGTATTTCAAAAAGCGAATATTTCCTGCCATTAAAGCTGTTATAAGCCCCATAATTAAGGCATTTCTAACGCTTACATTATGTGGATAATTAAAGCAATATCTAATAATCAATTGCAAATCAGCAACTTCTACGATTGTGCCGTGCTCACTTTTTTGGAGCTTATAATAATTTCCCAATGTAACAGAAAAAGGATTTTCCTTTGTAAGCCCCACGCCTTAGCGTATCTTCAAAGTTGCGAGGCCAAAGAGTAAAACCATCCAACGCAGCGTGTTTGCCATTGTTATATAAAATGTCACAAATGCGTAGTATATCGTCTTTTTTATGTTATTAATGTTTGTATCTAATTTGTTAAAAATTTCTTTTTTTGTTGATGGTTGCAGGTTTTAAGTTGCCACCCATCTTTTTAGGCCACTCTGTGAAAATGTTTTGAAGCAAGTATTTATATGAACTCTTTTGAGTGTTTAAGTGCTTGTTTTTGTGCGTCTGTAAAGGTTATATCATTTACATTTGCTATAAATATAACCTTTTGATTAGCACCCTTTGCGTAGTATTTACGAGATAATCGGTCATCCTATTTTTCTGCGTAATAAAACCATTAGTTTATCACCAACCATTATGCGTTGTTCGTTCTTGTCTAATGGCAACTTATATGCTTTTATGGCTATGTCTTGATAGCCTTTTTAAACCATTCGTTGGAAGTTATTTTATTTTCCATATCTTGCCTTTAAAATAGTTTTGATATATAACTAATTTATAACGGCAAGATAGGTGGTTTCATTTACTTAACATTATTAGATAAAAGTAGGGGATTTATTAACAAAGCGTAATAAGCCCATTTTTTAACAAATTTTTAGCTGTGTTAAGTAGTAATATGAAAAGCTATGTTTTTTATAAGGTCGATTTTTAGGGTAAAAAGTGTTACATACCAGTTTTGATGGTGCGACCAGCGAGACTTGAAGTTATCTTATACTTTATAAAAAAACTCTGCAACACTTTTATATCCAGTGGCTACTAAGCTTAAATCTTGTGTTATAAGCCAGATTTCGTGTCCTATATGTCCGTGATAAGTAAGCCACCATTTTAAAATTTCATCTTCCTTATCATTTAAAA
>JALFKC010000039.1 GCA_022775765.1 Campylobacter sp.
CTTTTTATATCTAAACAAAAGTACTTCAAAATTTCTCTAAATTTAGCTTCTTAAATTCTTAAACGGATAATATATTTGTTTTTCATCATTGTAATCATAATTTATTGCTACTTTAATAGAGGTTAAGTTGTCTTGAGGCAATTTAATTATATCATTTAATACAACAAAACCTCTAAATTTAACTAAAAAATCTATAAATTTTCTCTTGTTCGTTTGCAATGTTTTTTAATAAAAAAAGCACTTTTTCATCTTTACTTACAAAAATTTCGCCACTGTTGCTATAAAAGTAGCTAGGAAGTGAATTTATCTCTTTTGATATCATATCAAATCGCCTTGAAATGGCACTTATATCACTTCTTAAAAAGTTAGGTTGGGGTGAATATTTTTTAGAATATAGATATAAATTTAGCGAGTTTAGATTTATTTTTTCAAAGCTTAGCAAAACCTCATCAAAATCCTTACTTTTACTAGATATTAAACTCTCTTTTAGAGCATTGATTCCAGCCAAAATCTGCTCTCTTAGTTCGCTGTGATCGCTATTAATCTCAAAATAAAGACCAAATTTATCGAGTAAATTTAAGATATTTGGAATTATCTCATCCTTGCTTGATTTTCGCCAAATCATCACAGAAACCAAAACTGCAATCACAAATCCCACAAACATATCGCTAAATCTCACCATTAAAAGGTGAAAAAAATTATCACTAATTAGGCCAAACATCACGCAAAGCGAACCCATCAAACTCGCACTCCACACCAAATATCCAAAAACCTTCGTATAAAACACCAAAAATATAGCCACAAATATCAGCGTATAATAAAGCTCACTTCCCCTTAAAATAAATACAAGCAAAGCGGTCACAGCCACTCCCAAAATACTTCCTATTATTCCTTGTTTTAATGCAATTCCGGTGATAGTTGAGTTGGCCTTCATCACACCCATTACGCCTAGAGCTAGCCAAACGCCGTGATCTACTTCGAAAAACCGCCCCACAAACACAGCTCCAGCTGCTGCAAATGCAAACTTAAAACAAAACTGAAAATATGGATTTTTTATATCAAATAGACTTAAATATTCACGCAATTTAAAGCCACTCTTTGCTACTTTTAGTGGCACAAAACCGCCTTTTACCATCAAAAAGACATTATGATACAAGATATCAAGACCAGCACTAATCATAGCAAATTTATAGTCATCTTTTACACTTTTATAAACGCTCTCACGCAAATTTATCTCTTTTTGGCTAAAGATATTTTGAAGCTCATTGATATTGTGAGAGATCTCGTGCTGGATAGCTTTAAGTTCGGCGTTGCCCCTATTTTCTTTGAAAAACATACTAAGAGAATTTAAAGAGTGCAAAATTTCATCACATTTGTAGAGATAAAAAAGCACCCTTTCTTGGTGTTTTACAAGGATTGGGTCGCTATAATTTGCACTTTTAAAAGACATTACAAGCTTGATTTCAGTGATTTTGTCAAATGATTTTTGTAACCAAAAGTTAAATTTATCATCAAAAAGAGCATTTACAGCTAAACTCATCTCATTTAAAAGCACCCTAAACTCGCCACGCGTATAAACCCCATACTTCTTAAAACTCAAAGTCCTAAACGCTATCCCTACAACCCCACCAATGATATAACCCTCAAGCATCGTTATAAGTGGGCTATTCATCGCCTCAGCTGCTACAACAGCAATCAAAATGCTAAGAGATTGCGTCATCAAAACCTTGGATAAATTCTGGCTAACCTTAGCAATACTTAGGGCAAAAAATAGCCAAATAAACACCAAAATACTAAAATACACCCCCAAATTTATAAACCACCACACCAAAAATAACCCCAAAATACAAGTTAGTGCGTAGATACAAATAAATATAAATCTATCTTTTCTAAAACCATTTATATTGTTTAAGAAAAATACTCCAGAACAGGTCGTAACCGACCAAATAGCCACCTGTGCATTTAAAAAATAGTAACTTATCAAAACGCTTACAATCAAAGCACAAGTCGCCTTTAGTGAGTAAATAAGCGAGAAAAATCCGGGGTCATATTTGTGAAAAAACTCTCTCATTCTTTGCCGTCCAAAAGTGGGATAAAATCGCACTTTTCAAGAAGTTCTTCTTGTATTTGATTGTCGCTAAATTTGGTAAATTTGGTTATAAATTGAGTTCCATCTTTGACAAAAGGTGCTACTAAAATTCCACCGATTTCAAGCTGATTAAATAGCCTTTCATTAATCTTTGGTGTGGCAGCTGAGAGCAAAATCCGCTCAAATGGTGCGTAGCTTTTCCAGCCGTAATTTCCATCGTCGTGTCGGACATAAATATTTGTGATATTTAATTTTTCAAAGCTTTTTTTGGCGTCTTGAGAGAGTTTTAAGATCCGCTCAACGCTAAAAACTCGCCTTACGATTTTGCTTAAAATCGCTGCTTGATAGCCACTTCCACACCCTATTTCTAGGATTTTATCCACACCATCAAGCTCTAGAGCCATTGTCATTTTTGCCACTGTTAGGGGCGAACTGATCCACTGCGAAGAGGCTAACGGTTGGGGGTTTAGCTCAAAGGCGTACTCTTTAATTGGCACAAACTCACTCCTATCAACCCCCAAAAAAGCACTATACACCGTAGGCGAGAGATTTACCATATCAGCGATATTATCAGCTAAGTTTTGGCATTTTTTTTGCGTTAAAATATCCATCAAATTTCCTAAATTTTTGGGTAATTTTAACACAAATTTTAGATTTTTCTAAATTCCCCAACCTTTATCCACGCAATTATTTGCGATAAAAATGATATTACAAAGGCGATATTGCTATAATTTTCAAAGTTTTCAGCTCTGCTAAATTTCCAAGCTTGCTCACTATAACCACTATAAATTTGAAGTAAAATGCTAATTATCAAAAACCCTATATAAAACACAAAAAATAGCTCTTTGCTTGATTTGTAAAGCTCAAATATAACTCTTACATATTTGTAAAATGCGTAAATTATGCCAAGAAACATAACTATCAAAATTATTAAAGATAAAATATCTGACCCTGTGTTAAAAACAACTATATAAAAACAAACGAGAATTCCCGCCAAAATCGCAATAACTTTCACAAATGAAGAGTAGTATTCATAAACATAAGAATTTGTATAGTCGCTGATGGTTTTAAATATGCCAAACCAATTAGAAATAAAAAATACAAAAATAAGAATTCCTATAACTATAAATATCTCATTAAGCCCACCAAATAGATTTTTACACAACCACATAGTCCCAACTGGCAAAGCAAACCCTACCAAAATTATATTCATAAGGGCTTTGATTTTTACTCTTTTTAGAGTTTTTTTATCCATATTTTGTGGGGCGTCGCTGTTTTGAAAATCATCATTTTGAGCTAAATCTGTTTGCATAATTTTCCCTTTTGTAATTTTGTAAGCTACAAAATTATATCAAATTTTGCTTAGTCTGACTGTAAATTTACTCATAAATTTTCAAATCATCAAACAAAAATCCCAAAAACGCCTTTCCTAGCTCTCTTTTTTTGCCAACACCAAAAAGATGAATTAGCATTGCAGGGTTAAAGTTCGCCTCAATCACAGCGTAATCGCCGTGCTTTTTATAATCTTTGATGATGATATCCACCCCACACACTTTCGCCCCAAGAGAGTGTGCGACTTTAGTAGCCACACTTTTGTAAAACTCATCAACTTCGTCGGTTAAATCATAGGCAATCCCACCTGTTGAGATATTGCTATTGCGTCTTAGTCTGGCTTTTTGATCTTTTGCTAAGATAGAATCAAAGCTAAGATTTTGAAGGGCTAATTCAAGTCTTTCTAGTTCGCCTTTTTTGATTTTGATAAGTGGGGTTTTGTGATTTTCACCACGCAACGGATTTAGATTTTCTTTGTCAATTAGCTGCGAGATAGTACTTTTGCCATCCCCAATCACGTTTGCTGGCTCTCTTTTGCAAACTGCCAAAACTACGCCATCTTGCACATAAAATCTAAGCTCATCACCGCTTACAAACTCTTCAATTATCACGCTACTATCTTCTTTAAAGGCTAAATTTAGTGCGTTTTCAAACTCACCGAAACTTGGACGCTTCTCAAAAATAGTAATCCCAAGCCCATAATTTGTGCTTTTTGGCTTGATAACAAAGCTCTCAAACATTTCATAATACTCAAGTGCGTCTTCTAAGCTCTCAAAACTCTTGCCATCAGGGATTTTTATGCCAGCTTTGTTTAAAATAGCTTTAGTTGCGACTTTGTTTTCCATCAAAAAATAGCTTATTAGGCTATCTTTTGAGCTCATATTTGCGTTTTTAACAAACTCGCTTTTGCCACCATAACTTAGCTTTAAAAGGTTGTCTTTTTTGTCAATTATTTCCACGCTCACACCATAAGAGATAGCGTTTTTAAGCAGATCTTGAGTAGAAATCTCAAGCCCTTCAAAGCCGTGAAGATTATACCCTCTTTGCAAATAGAGCTCTTTGTGTTTTCTAGCCAAATCAAGCCCAAACTCGCTAAATTCATCCAAATTTTTACAAATTTGAGTGATTTTAGCACTCAAGGTTTTAGCTGGATTAGAAATCATCTTAAGCTTTTCTTTTATTGTGTTTTTAAGATTAGTATCTTTTAGATTGGATGAGATTTTAAGCATAAATTCCAAAATTTTAGTAGCTTTTTGCGGATTAGGACAAGGCGAAATTTGGCTTGAATTTGCAACTTCTAGGCTGAGTTTATCGCCTAAAGCTTCGCTATATTCATCATCTTCATCAATCAAAAGCATAGCGATAATAAAAAGCTTAATAAAATCCAAATCATCTTTTAATATCCCATAAGGTGCAAATGGATTAAGATCAAAATTTCTAAACTCAAGATAGCTGATATGCTCTCCATCAAACTTAAGCCTTACAGGTTTATAAAGCTCTTTTGGGCTTATGAGTTCTCCACTATTTACAGCATTTGCTATATCATTTTTATATCTTTCAAACGTTAAATATGAGACCGAAATCTCACTTGGATTTTTGTAACCAAAACTACTTTGACGAATTGATTTTAGCGGTATTTTTATTAAATTACTATTTGGATAATCTTTACTAATATAAGGACTAGCTCCATATAAATAGGTCAAAATATAGCGGTATTTTAGATAATTTCTAGCAAGTTTTAGATAAAAAGTGTCTTTAAGCCTTGGGCTAAAGTGCTTTGCTAGAGAGCTTGCTAAACTAAAATTGTAGTGAATTCCGCATATCAACTGGGGCTCTTTGCCATACTTTTTGATTAAATATTTGCGGTAGTTTAATGCCTCAGCGTCATCAAACTGTGCTATTTTGATATTGCTAATTTTTGCAGGTGTGCTAAATGGCCAAAAAAACTCGTCTTTGTATAAATTTGCAGCGATTTGATGGGTGGCTTTGAGATAGTTTATCACCTCATCTGAGCTTTCGCAAGGCGGGGTGATAAACTCAAGTTGATTTTCAGCAAAATCCATCTTAATATAGGGATTTTGACTTGGGCTTCCAAAGCTTTTGTGATGGGGAATTTGACTAAACTCGCCATCTTTGCTCACCCTTAAACTCTCTTTTTCAATACCAACTGGACTTTTAAACAAAGCTTTGATTTTGGTAGATAAAAAATCCCTATAAACTCCATCTTTTTGTGGAAATGGCAAATTCTCAAGCACTGCTTTTTGAAAATTTTCTTTGAATTTAGCAGGATAATTGTACTTTTTTAGCCCATCTTGTATGACTTTGATATACCTTGATGGTATGACGCCGCAAACTTCTTGTTTCTTGGTCGCTCCAAAGGCAAAAAGTGGCTCTTTGTAGCCATTAAGGGATAAAATTTCATAGCCTTTTTCTCTTTTGATTAACCTTTCAAACTCATCTTCGCTAACTTTAATCACCACGCCGTAAGCTTTTGAGTTTTTGTCTGCTATGAGATTTAAAAATAGCGTATCATAGTCCCCATCAGCGTAGCTTAAAAGTGCCGAAATTCCCCAAAACTGCTTGTATCCAGCTAGCTCTATTGGGATAACTTCACTTGATTTGACTTCTCTGCCGATAGTTTTAGCTAGACTTTTTAAGTTTATTAGCGAACCATAGCCAAAGACATTTATCATCTTAGAAGTCATCAAAACTTAGGCTTCCTTTGCTATAATTTGTCACTTTACTCTCAAAGAAATTTGACTTTTGATCGTTAAATTTGGCAAAATCATCGACCCATTTTATAGGGTGTTTGGCACCATAGACTCTTTTTAGCCCAATAGCTACTAGGCGTTGATCTACAAGATAGTGAATGTATTCGGTGATAATATCATCTGTAAAGCCCATAATTTGGTTATTTGTGATATATTTGCCCCACTTAATCTCAAGCTCGCCCGCCTTTTTAAACATATCGTAAATTCTATCTTCTATCTCTTTAGTGAAAAGATCGGCTCTTTCTTTACGCACTGAGTTTATCATATTTTGGAAAAGTAGTAAGTGAGTGATCTCATCTCTTTGAATAAAGCGGATCATTTGGGCAGAACCTAGCATTTTCCCAGCCCTAGCCAAGGCATAAATCGCGGTAAATCCGCTATAAAAATAGATCCCTTCTAAGATTTGATTAGCCACCATTGCAAGAAGTAGCTTCTCTTCAGTGACATCACCTGCTAACTCTTCATAAAGACTTGAAATATAGTCGTTTTTCTCTCTTAAAACATCGTCATGTTTTTCCATCTCATAGATAAGATCGGTATTTTCACAGATCGCTTCCACCATCACAGCGTAACTTTTTGAGTGATTTGCCTCTTCGTAGGCTTGCCTTGTAAGAACCGCATTGATTTCAGGGGCGGTAATATAGGGATTTATGTTATCTGCTAAGTTGTTGGTTTGAAAACTATCCATCGAAATAAGCTGACTCCAAACCAAATCATACATTCTTTTTTCAGCTATAGTAAGGTTAAAATTGTAGTCGCGGACATCATCAGTCGTATCGACCTCTTTTGGAAACCAAGTGTTTGCCTCCATCAAATCCCAAAGCTTTAAAGCCCACTGATATTTGGCTTTGGTGAAGTTTAAAATCCCTTGTGGATTGCCACCAAAAATTCTCCTCTCACCTAGAGTTTCGTTAGAATTTGGGTTATAGATTTTTTTTCTTTGCATATAAATTTCCTTAGATAAATAAGAGTAATTGTATCTAAATTTTGCTTTATTATGATTGAGACTATTTAGATTAAAATATGCAAATTATTCATCATTTTCTTTGCTAGGAAAAACAAAACTAGCGATAATTCCAAGTGATAAAATTCCTATAATCGTGTAAAGGCTAACAATAACCGAGATTTCAAATCCGTGGGCAAAAATTTCATTAGTTGCATTTAAAATAAGCTTAAAGCAATGAAAAATAGTAGAGCGATTACCGTTTTTTCCAAATGCACCAAATATTTTTTTAAAACTTCCAAAACAAAATACAAAGTTCTAAGCCCCAAAATAGCAAATATCATCGCTGAATAGATAATAAATGGCTCTTTTAAGACAGCAATTACCGCTGGGACACTATCAAATGCAAACATCACATTGCTAAATTCTATCACGCAAAGACATAAAAAGAGATGTAGCTATAAATTTTCATAGAGCTTCTTTGCTTAAAAACCCCATACATGTTCCAAACAAAAAGCCAAAAATTTTGTATTTAAATTTAACTTTTATAAATTTGATATCTTGCTTTACAGTGTATTTGATTGTGGCAAAATAAAATAGAGTTGATACTAATATTGGCAAATAAAAGTAAATCCTAAAAAATACAAGAGTTAATAGAAATGCATAAATATCATTTCCAATTGCACTTGCAATATACAAGAGAGAAAATAACATAAAAAAGGTAAAAAATTTCCAATTAAATAGTAAAAATTAATCAGATTTTTCAAAAATTTAACTTTGAAAGTTATAGTAAAAATATAGAATGGATTATAAAAATTAGTGAAAATGAATCGGTTAATTATAGTTATTCCCATCATATTAAAATCACTCATTTAATTTATCTCCTTACTTGACTTTTTGGAGCTTATATCTGTTATAGAAAATAAATAAAGTTATTTTGCAAAAATGAAAAATATAATTACCACTTTAATAAATTAGTGGTAATATGGACATTAACTCCTAGTTGCAAATAATAAAATCAATAAATAAATTATACCTCACTCAATCTCAAAAGTCTCATAACTTGATTTGCAGTTTTTTGTAAATTCTTCCGGGCTATATTTTTATCCACTGCATTTTCAAGGCTAATAGGGCCTTGTTGGATACAAAAATAGGCGTCAATATGTGAGTTTAAGCTTGCATTTTCATCAATACTTCCACCAAAAGCTATAACTTTTGAACCATATTTTTTGGCTAAATTTGCTACTTTTGTAGGGGTTTTGCCCATCAAGCTTTGGTGATCTAGCTTACCTTCTCCGGTGATTACGAGATTCGCATTAACTAAGCTTTTTTCAAGTTCTACAACTTCAGAGATAATATCAAAGCCACTTTTTAAACTAGCATTCAAAAAGCTTATAAAGCCAAATCCAAGCCCACCGGCCGCTCCCGCTCCACTCATAGAGCTAAAATCACTACCATTAAACTCAGCTGTAACTTTAGCAAAATTTCTAAGCCCCATATCTAGGCTTAATATCATATTTTCATCTGCACCTTTTTGAGGTCCGTATATATGGGCTGCACCATTTAATCCAAACAAAGGATTATTGACATCGCACGCTACGCTAAATTTGCACTCTTTTAACTGTGGCAAAGTGTTATTAGAAGATATTTTTCTTACGCTGTTTAAATTTGCCCCATTCATCTTAAGTTTTTTGCCGTTTTCATCGAAAAACTCAAATCCAAGTGCTTGAAGCATACCGCTTCCAGCGTCATTTGTAGCACTTCCACCAATTCCTATTATAAACTCTCTTGCACCCCTAATAATGGCGTCTTTTATCATCAGACCAAAGCCATAAGTTGAAGTTAAATTTGGATTTTTTTCACTCTGCTTTAAAAGGGTTAGCCCGCTTGAACTAGCCATCTCCATAATTGCCAAATTATCCTTTATAGCGTAGCTAGCCACGATCTCTTTGCTAAGTGGATCAAGGGTTTTAATCTCTACAATCTTAGCCCCAAGAGCATCAAACATAGCCTCCACGCTTCCTTCTCCGCCATCAGCAATCGGAACTACCACCACTTCATCACAAAACTCACTAATGCCATCTTTTATAGCAAGCCCGGCTTCAAGTGAGCTTAAGCTTCCTTTAAACGAATCAATCGCAATTACAACCTTCATAACCTACCTAAACCAAAAATAGCCACAGCAAAAATATAGAAAATATACCAGCCAAAGCGATAACAAATGTCATCAGTGTTTGAGTTTTATAACCTTTAGTTGCGTCCATTCCGCTAAAATTTGTCACAACCCAAAAATAGCTATCATTTGCGTGTGAAACACACATCGCACCACAACCTATTGCCATCACACAAAGCGAAGCAGCAAAAGGTGTGGTAAGGGATAACGCACTCATTAATGAGACAGGATCGCTATAAGCACCCATTATAGAAGCAGTTGTCACAATAGCAACAGTTGATGAGCCTTGAGCTGTTTTTAGGATGGCTGCGATAATAAAAGGGAAAAATATTCCCATATTTTTGACCACTTCAGCGTTTTGTTTGATAAACTCTACAAAGCCAGCCTCAGTTATAACCTTGCCTAACACACCACCAGCTGCGGTGATAAAGATAATAGGACCTACAATTTTGAGGCTCTCTTCGGTTATAGCACTAAACTCACTCATCTTATTTGCAACTTTTAGTTGATATACGCCAAAAAGCACGCCTATGCTAAGAGCAATAATAGGTGCTCCCAAAAACATCAAAATTTCGCCCAAAAACCCATCAAGCTTTAAAAACGTTGCAGTTGATCCAAGTGCCATAAAGCATATTGGTGCTAGGATAGGAAGTATCGCCACAGCACCATTTGGAAGCTCTCCAAACTCCATCTTCAACTCTTCATAAGTTTTAACAAGCTCATCTTTGTCTTCGTCTAAAAAAACATTTTTATCTATAAATTTAGAAAAAATATAAAGCACAATTAGGATAGGAATGCTAACTAAAACCCCAACTCCTATAACAAGTATAAGGTGATCTGCCATTCCAAGAGCACCAGCTGCTGCAATTGGTCCTGGGGTTGGTGGAATAAGCACATGTGATATATAAAGCCCACCGCTTAATGCAACCGCCATACCGATAGGATTAGCCGATAGTATCTTTTTGGATAGAGCTTTTCTGATAGGATTAAGCACTACATATCCGCTATCGCAAAACACAGGAATTCCAACTATCCAGCCCATTATCATCATTGCTAGATTTGGATATTTGCTACCCACAGCATTAATTACCATATCAGCTAGCTTTAGGGCCGCACCAGTTCTTTCAAGTATTGTGCCGATAAATGTTCCAAAAATTATGACTATTCCGATACTTGAAAATATCCCACTAAAGCCACTTCCTATAATGCTTGGAATCTTAGGAAGTGGAATTTCAACTACTATCGCAAGAAGCAAACTCACGCTCATTAGCGATAAAAATGCGTGAATTTTAAGTTTGGCTATCATAAAAATTATAAGCCCTATTGCAACACAAAGTGCAATTAACAAAAATCCTCCACTCATCTTAAACCCCTTATTTAGTTATGGCTACACCGATTGAGATTTTATCAACACTTTTGTCATAGTCTGCTAAACTCTCGCCATAGCCTGTAAAATACTGTGCGTAGATATTAAAGCCATTATATATTGGATACATCCACACAAACTCAAATGCTCCGTGATTATCATCAAAATTAAAGTTATTTCTTAAAAGTGCACTAAATTCGTGCTTGTATAGTTTGTATTTGAGTTTTAGATCCCCATAACCCATATAATTTCTTATATTCTCATTGTATTTATCAAGCCCAAAAGAGTGCCAAATTCTAGGATTTATCTCAAAGTTACCAAACTTAAAGTTTAGCCCAGCATAGACTTTGTTCCAAGACCTTGATTCTATGCCATCTTCACCATTTGATTCGTGCAAAAATCCAAGCGTAACCTTATCCATATAGCCATAATCCGTAGGCACATCCACAAAAATTTCAGGTCTATAGTTTGTCTCTCTAAATGGCGAAGAATCCTCAGTAACTTGCCACCAAGAAGTTTGAGTGTAACCAAAATAATACATCTCATCAAACCCTAGCAAATCTTCAATTATAGGCTTTTTAAAGCTAATTTGGAATTTAGTTTCGTTGCTTTTGCGGTCACTTTTATCATTTATATCATAAGAGTAGGCAAAATACATCGGTTCATAAAACCTAAGTCCCAAAAAATTATCATTGGTTTCTTCTTCGGTTTTTTGGCTTGTGCTATAAACTCTATTTTCGACAGGCGGTGGGGTTTTATCGACTATATTATCTGAAGAGCTAAAGTCAAGCTTGGTTATTGTTACGGCGTCATTTTGATAAATTTGCTCTACGCTAATGTTTTGGGAAAGCACAGTCTTTAGCTCACTATCGCTAAGTGCTATATCAAGCGAAGTTTTTGCGGCCAACTTATAATATATCATAGCTTTTGCAAGATCGCCATTTTTCTCAAACTCTTCGCCTTTTTGGAAAAGCTCTAAACTCTCATCCGCCATTAAAATGACGCCAAGACCTATAATTAGACATATAAATTTTTTCATTTTCTCTCTTTATAAATTTGCAAAGCTTTTTCGTAATCGCTTATATAATTAAGGTTTATAAACTGCTCTTTATCCTTAAATTCCACACTTTGAAACTCAACCATCTCAAAAAGATTTAAAATTTTATGCTGATTTTTTTCAATCAACTCATCCGCCGCCCAAAGTACGCTAGTATCGTAAAATCCGCACAGACTATGCACTCTATTTTCATCCCTTGCTACGCAAATTTGGGCTTTATCACTAGAATTAAAAAGAGTTTTAATACACTCACTGCTTACAAAAGGCATATCAGCAGGAATTATAAAAATTTTGTTATCTTTGGAAGTTGTTTTAAAATTTAAAAGTATAGATTTTAAAGCAACCATAGGTGAAAAGTCATCTCCGCTATCTTTGATAAGTGGCATTGGTGGGGAAAATTTATCCACCTTAGCACTCACAAAAACATCGCTAAAAATATCGCTCATCCTATCAAAAACAAAGTGCGTAAGCGTGGGAAATTCGCCAAATTTAAGCATTGTTTTGTCTCGCCCCATTCGGCTACTTTTGCCACCTGCTAATATCACGCAATTTCTCAAATTTATCCTTTATTAAATTTCTCTAGGATCTACAATTTTGCCGGCTACTGCACTCGCAGCTGCAACGGCTGAGTTTGCTAGATAAACTTCGCTATTTCTATCGCCCATCCTGCCTACAAAGTTTCTATTTGTAGTAGATATACACTTTTCGCCACTTCCTAAAATCCCCATATATCCACCAAGACACGCCCCACAAGTTGGATTGCTAAACACAGCTCCAGCTTTTATAAATATATCTACAAGCCCCTCTTTTTGTGCTTGTAGTGCGATTTTTTGAGTGGCGGGAGTTATAATAAGCCTTGTTTTTTTAGCTACTTTTTTGCCTTTTAAAATCCTAGCAGCAATTCTAAGGTCGCTTAAACGTCCATTAGTGCAACTTCCTATAAATGCTTGATCAATTGCGATATCATCTTTGACGGCACTACTTATACTTTTACCATTGCTTGGCAAAAATGGATAAGCCACAACCGGCTCAAGCTTATCAAGATCAATTTCTAAAACCCTTTCGTAATTTGCACCATCATCGCTATGATAATACTTAGGCTCTCTTTGTAAGTTTTTGTCTTTTAAAAACTCTTTGGTAATCTCATCGACTGCAATTATGCCGTTTTTGGCCCCAGCTTCTATTGCCATATTACACAAGCTAAATCTGCTATCCATATCAAGGTATTTTATCCCCTCACCACAAAACTCTAACGCTTTATATCTAGCACCATCCACGCCTAAAATTCTAATCACCTCAAGTATGAGATCCTTGCCATATACGCACTCTTTAGGCTTTCCTTTAAAGACTACCTTGATAGTTTCAGGGATTTTAAACCAGTTGCCACCTGTTATCATCGCATAAGCTAAATCCGTGCTTCCCATACCAGTTGAAAACGCTCCAAGAGCCCCGTGCGTACAGGTGTGAGAATCAGCCCCTATAATAACATCGCCTGGTCCAACTAGGCCTTTTTCAGGCAAAAGTGCGTGTTCTATCCCCATATCTTTTTCGTCAAAAAAATATTTAAGGTCGTGTTCGTAAGCAAAATCTCTTGAAATCTTAGCTTGATTAGCACTAGCTATATCTTTTGCTGGGATGTAGTGATCCATAACAATTGCAAAGCCATCTGGATTGGCTAGCTTTTTGGCCCCTGAGGCTCTAAACTGCTTAATTGAAATCGGAGTAGTGATATCGTTACCTATAACCATATCGATTTTGGTTTGGATAATCTGCCCTGCATAAACTTCTTTGCCAACATGAGCTGAGAAAATTTTCTCTGTAATAGTTTGTTTCATAGCTTTCCTTGTAAATTTTTGCTAGATTTTAGCAAAATATGGTAGAATTTTCACTTAAGTTAATTATAAAGTGAAGCTATGAAATATGGTAATCTAATACAAATCTGCGACTATTTACAAAAATTCAAAAAGTTAAATTCTATCTCTAGGGTTGGCGATAGGCTGTTTTTGGTGAAATTTGGCAAGAGTGAGCTTTTTTTTGATATGGATAAAAGCACTTCAAATATTCATACAAATTCTAATTTTAAAAAGAGTAAATTTTATGAAGCCCCATTTGATATTGCACTTGAAAAACGCTTCAAAAACTCAGAAATTTTAGAGATCAAAGTCCCTAAAAACAACAGAGTTTTAGCTATCACCACTAGCAGGCAAAACTCATACAAAACTCTAAAAAGTGTGATTTATTTTGAATTTACAGGGCGATTTACAAATGTGATAATAACTGATGAAAATGGCGTTATAATTGAGGCCCTAAGACACTACGAAAATGAAAAAAGAGTTATAAAAACTGGCAAAAAACTTGCCCTATTAGATCCGATCAAGATAAAAGAGAAAAATGTCTTAAAAATTACAAATTTTGATGAGTTTTTCTCTAAAACTTTTGATGAGCTAAACTCGCGTGAAATAAGCTTAATTAAAGCCACAAAAATAGCAAATATCGACAAAAAGATAAATTCACTAAAAGAGAGTTTAAACTCTCTTCCAAAAGAGAGTGAGCTCTTAAAAGAAGCTAGGATTTTAAACCAAAACGCACAATTAATCACTGCAAATTTATATAGATTAAATGATTACGATAAAGAGTTTGAGTTAGCAAATTTCAGTGGCGAGATAGTTAAGTTTAAACTCGATGAAAGCCCCAAAAAAAGTGCTTTGAGCTTTTTTAATGAGAGCAAAAAACTCAAGCAAAAGGCTGAGGGTTTAAATATAGAAAGAGAGAATTTACTCTCAAAACTAAACTACAATCTAGGGCTAAAAGAGCTAGTTTTAAACTCTTTTAGCAAAGAAGAGATAGAGATTTTGCTTCCTAAAAAATCAGTCAAAAAAGATACTCAAAATTATGGCGATAACACCCAAAATTTCTACATCGGCAAGTTTAAAATCTCAGTTGGCAAAAACGAAAATGGCAATATCTCACTGCTTCAAAACGCCAAAAAAAATGACTTTTGGTTCCATCTAAAAGATCGCCCATCAGCCCATGTCATCGTAAAAACTGGCAAAGAAAAGCTAAGCGATGAGATTATAGAGTTTGCAGCTAAGCTTTGCGTGAATATGAGCGTAAAAGAGGCTGGAAAATACGAAGTTAATTACACTAAAAAAGAGAATGTTAAGGTGGTAAGTGGGGCTTTTGTAAACTATACAAACTACAAAACAATTAGTGTCTTAAAGCCATAATAAGCAAATTTGAAGTAAAATTCACAAAAAGGAAATTTATGAAAACAAGAATAATCACCGCTTTAGTTTTGATTGCAATTTTTGCAGTTTTGATGTGGCTAGATATTTTTTGGCTAAACTACGCACTATTTGGCGTGGTTTTTGTGGCTGGAACTTATGAGAGCCTTAAACTTTACGGCCTTGAAGACAAAGAAGAGCTTTTAGCTGTGGGCGTGGCCCTGTATTTGGGAGCGTATTTTTGTTCTGGCGAAAATGGCGTGGGGATGATGAAATACCTGCTTTTTATTATCACTATGATAGCTGGATATTTAGCTTACATAAAAGCAGAAAATTTAAGCGTTTTGAAGCCATTTTTATACCCTTGCGTTCCGCTAATTTTAATGCTTTGGGTCTATAAGGATTTAAGCAATATCCATCTGATTTGGCTAATTGTCATTGTTGCAAGTTGCGATAGTGGGGCGTATTTTATCGGCAAAGCAATCGGCAAAAACAAATTCAGCCCAACTTCACCTAATAAAACCTTAGAGGGTGTATTTGGTGGGCTTGCGTGCGGCGTGATAATAGGTGGTTTGTTTGGGCTATTTTTTACAAATTTTACCTTTAAATTTAGCATAATGTTAAGCGTGATAGTTGGAATATTTGGTGTGTTTGGGGATCTTTTTGAGAGTTACCTTAAAAGAGAGGCTGGGGTCAAAGACTCAGGCAATATTTTGCCAGGTCACGGCGGAATACTAGATAGACTTGATGGGTATATGTTTGGTGCGGTTGCGATGTTTGTGGTGTTTGCATGATAGTTTTAGGCTCAACTGGAAGTATCGGGGTTAATTCGCTTGATATTGCAAGGCGGTTTGGTATAGAGATAGAAGCACTTAGTTGCAACAAAAATTATAAACTTCTAAACGAGCAAATAACTGAGTTTAAGCCAAAGTTTGTCTGTATTGTTGATGAGAGTTTAAAATCTTTTGTAGAGCATAAATTTGTCTATAGCGGCGAAGATGGTATCTTAAAAATGCTTGAAAACTCTCAAAGCAAAACCGTAGTAAATGCCCTTGTTGGCTTTGCTGGGCTAGTTCCTAGTATAAAAACTCAAGCTCTAAATAAAACCCTATGTCTAGCAAACAAAGAGAGCCTTGTAGTAGGTGGCAAATTCCTTAAAACTAGCGAAATAAGGCCGATTGATAGTGAGCATTTTGGGCTTAAATTTTTGCTAAAAGATAGCGTTCCTATCCACAAACTCATCATCACAGCAAGCGGTGGCGCGTTTAGAGACACCCCAATTAGTGAGCTTAGCAAAGTAACGCCAAATCAGGCCCTAAAGCACCCCAACTGGAAAATGGGTGCCAAAATCACTATCGATAGTGCTTCAATGGCAAATAAGCTTTTTGAGATTATTGAGACTTACTGGCTTTATGGTTGCAAAAATATTGACGCTTTGATTGAAAGAAGTTCAGCCATTCACGCCTTAATTGAGTTTGCAGACGGCTCAACTACAGCCCATATTTCAGCTACTGATATGCGTTTAGCTATCGCCCACGCGGTGGTTAAAAATCTCAAAACCAATATAACCCCACACGCAAATTTAACCACCCTAAGTGCTATCAAATTTGAGCCGATTTCATCTCAAAAATACCCAGTTTTCGCACTAAAAGATGAGCTTATAGCAAATCCAAATATAGGCGTGATAATAAATGCAGCAAATGAGGTCTTTGTTGAGAAATTTTTAAATAATGAGTGTAAATTTACTGATATTAAAGCTATAATTTATAAAAGTTTGGATAAATTTATCGGTTTGCAAAAATTTTCGCCATCTTCAGTTGAAGAGATTTGCGAGATAGACAGACAAGTTAGAATTTATGCAAAAGGTTTATAAATGGAAAAGCTGTCCAACTCAAACGACGATATCTCGGTGTATAGCGGATATCATTTTAGACTCAAAGATAGCGTTTTAGGCGCTCAATTTCTGTTTGTTGCATTTGGTGCACTCGTGCTAATGCCAATCCTTACAGGTATCGATACAAATGTCGCACTTTTTACCGCTGGAATCGGCACACTGATTTTTCAGCTCTGCACTAGAAAAAAAGTTGTCCCTATATTTTTGGCAAGCTCGTTTGCCTTTATTGCCCCCATAAACTACAGCGTTCAGCAGTGGGGAATGGCTGCTACGATGGGTGGGATAGTTTTTGCAGGGCTATTTTATGTCGTGCTTAGTTTTTTGGTTAGATTTAAGGGGGAAGCGTTTATTCACAAGCTTTTGCCAGCTATCGTGGTTGGACCTGTGATAATGACAATAGGGCTAATTTTAAGCCCAAGTGCAGTAAATATGGCTCTAGGCAAAGGGGCCCAGTATTCACCAAACACTAGCCTAATTATCGCTATGATAACCTTAGTAGCTACCATCCTAGCCATAATGTTTGGGCGTGGGATTTTTAGGCTCATACCGATATTTTTTGGGCTTGGGGTTGGATATATAGTCTCGCTTTGTTTTGGGATAGTGGATTTTACCCCCATCAAAGAGGCTTCGTGGTTTGCTATTCCATCATTTAGCACGCCTAAATTTGAGCTAAATGCTATTCTTTATATGCTTCCAGTTGCCATTGCACCCACAATAGAGCATATCGGAAACATTATCGCTATTGGCAATGTTACCAAACAGGACTTTCTAAAAAGCCCTGGGCTTAAAAACACGCTTCTAGGCGATGGGCTTGCTACGAGTGCTGCAGCACTATTTGGTGGCCCACCAAATACGACTTACTCTGAAGTTACGGGTGCAGTTAGGATTACTAGGGCATTTAACCCAGGCATAATGACTTGGACTGCGATAGTTGCGATACTTTTAGCCTTTGTTGGCAAGCTTGGGGCGTTTATAGCTACAATTCCATCGTGCGTAATAGGTGGAATAATGCTTCTACTTTTTGGTATAATCGCTTCAGTTGGGCTTGAAACTCTAATCAAAAACCAAACCGATATGAGCGATCCACGCAATATCATCATCATCTCTTTAATACTTGTGTTCGCACTTGGTGGAATGGTGTTTGATTTTGGCTTTGCAAGCTTTAGCGGTATTGGGCTTGGTGCGTTAGTTGGGGTGATACTTAATCTTTCTTTGCCACAAATGAGAAATTTAAAGGATGGTTTTGATACTAGGGATTGAAAGTAGCTGTGATGATAGTTCGGTTGCCTTAATTGACGCCAACACTTTTGAATGTAAATTTTACAAAAAAATCTCTCAAGAGTTGGACCACGCTAAATTTGGCGGCGTGGTGCCTGAACTTGCCGCTAGGCTTCACACTGCTGCATTTCCAAATCTGCTTAAAGAGATAGAGCCATTTTTTGGCTCTATTAAGGCTGTGTGTGTGACAAATGAACCTGGTCTTAGCGTGAGCCTAATAACTGGGGTTAGTATGGCAAAAAGCATTAGTGTGGCTTTAGATATTCCACTAATTGCCATAAATCACCTAATCGGCCATATCTATTCGCTATTTTTAAACTCACCTGCTAAATTTCCACTCGGTGTGCTTTTGGTGAGTGGTGGGCACACAATGGTTCTTGATGTTAAAAATAAAGATGAGATAAGAGTTATTGCTCAAACTAGCGATGATAGCTTTGGCGAGAGCTTTGATAAGGTTGCTAAAATGCTAAATTTACCATATCCAGGTGGTGTGCAGATTCAATCAAAGGCTAAATTTGGCGATGAAAATCGCTATAAATTTACTACCCCATTGCTTCACTCAAACCGCCTAGAATACAGCTTTTCAGGGCTTAAAAATCAAGTTCGCCTAGCCATAGAAGAGCTTGATCCAATCAGTGAAAATGAGATTTGTGATATCTGTGCAAGCTTTGAAAAGACCGCTTGTTTGCATATCCTTGACAAACTATCCAAAATTTTTAAAACTCATAAATTTGAAAACTTTGGCGTAGTTGGTGGGGCGAGTGCAAATCTTAGGCTTAGAAAAGGCATAGTAGATCTTTGCCAAAAACACAGTATTACGCCGCTTTTTGCACCGCTTGAGTTTTGTTCGGATAACGCTTTGATGATCGCTAGAATGGGTGTTGATAAATTTAAAGATAGAGAATTTACCCCGCTTAATGAGATGAAAATCAATCCAAAAGTAAATTTTGCAAATGCTTTTTAAATTTATCAAAAAAACATATAATACAAAGCAAAAAAAAGGACGAGGATTGAAACGGATAATTTTTTTGATTATTACTACTTTTGTGTGGCTAAATGCTCAAAATGAGCTTGAAATTTATTGCAAAAAAGGTAATCCCAAGGCCTGCCACAATCTAGCTGTGAACTATCTAAATGGCATAGAGGGCGATCAAAACTTAAGTAAAGCTTATACACTTTTTAAAAAGGCGTGCGATGATAAGTTTTTAAAAAGTTGCTACAACCTAGCCTTGATGAGCGAAAGTGGCATAGGCACTAATCCTGATGAGTTTGTAGCGTTTGAAAATTACCAAAAAACCTGCGTTTTATCCAAGAAAAAAACCTACGAAGAGAGCATTGGGTGTGCTAGCCTTGCAAAGATGTATATGGATGGCAGGGGCACTCGCCAAGATACCAAAAAAGGGCTTGAAATTCTAAATGACACTTGCAAAAAAGGCGTGCTTGAAAACTGCACAATTTTGGCTGAAATTTACCAAAACGGCTACTCTTTGGTGCCAAAAGATATCAATAAAACCAAAGAGATATTAGAATACGCCTGCAAAAAAGACTCATCCAAATCTTGCGTGAGCTTAAGCGAAATTTATCTAAATAGTAGTGAAAAAAAGGGTGTGGAGTTTTTAAAAGAGGCGTGCAAGCTAAAAGATGATGAGTCGTGCTTAAAAATCGCTATATTTTATACAAATGGTGAATTTGTGGATCAAAATCTAAGCATTGCCAAAGAGTTTTTTGGCAAGGCGTGTGACCTTAAAAATAGCACCGGTTGCCAAAGCTACAAACTTTTAAACGAAGAGGGGATAAGATGAATTTACTTGTTGTAGTCGATATGCAAAACGACTTCATAGATGGAGCGCTTGGCTTTGATGGAGCAGATGAGATTGTGCCACTAATTGCTAATAAAATATTAGAATATAAACAAAATGGTGACGCTGTAGTTTTCACGCTTGATACACACACAGATGACTATTTAAAGAGTATCGAAGGGCAAAATTTACCCATAAAACACTGCATAAAAGGCACTTTGGGGCATGAGATTCATCCAAATTTAAAAGAGCTTGCAAAATCGTGTAAAATTTTTGAAAAGCCTACATTTGGCTCGTGGGAGTTAGGCGAGTTTGTTAGGGGCAAATGTTTTGAGAAGATCGAACTTGTGGGAATTGTAAGCAATATCTGCGTGATATCAAATGCTGTAGTTTTAAAATCAGCTAGCCCAAACTCTCGTATTATTATCAATGCCAAAATGTCAGCTTCAAATGATAAATCTATGCAAGAAAAAGCTTACGCCGTGGCTAAAAATTTGCATATTGAAGTGCTTTAATGGTTGTGGCTTGTTGTGGCTGATTTAAATTTACTATTTTGGTGTTGGCTTAAGCGGATTTAATGCTAATTAAAACCGGGTGTTTTGCGTAACAATCCACCTTTCCGCCCACTCAAATTCTTCTAAATTCATAAGCATATCATAAAGCTTATTTTGATTTTGCAAACTACTTGTGAGCGAGTAAAATTTAGCCTTTAGCTCATCATTTGATAGTGGATTATTAGGGGTGCCTTTTGCAAATAAGTGACTACCTTTTATCTGTTTTTTATCATTTAAAGTTATAGTAATTTTTACAGGTGAGTTACCTATAAAGCATAGTTTTGCAAACTCATCATCAACGCTAATATCAATCTTTTTCATCAAATCTTGAACTCTTTTATCCCTAACAAACTCATCACTAAAGTGCTTAATTTCAACATTTTTATAAATAATCATAGTAGCTACTGCATAACGCATACAAAACTTACCCTTTAAGCCAGTTTTAGCAAACTCAATATTTAGCTCTTTTTTGGCTAGAAGCGAACAACCAATATGAATGTTTGCTATATTTTGAAAATTTATACTATATTTTACCAACTCTTTGGTTAAATCCAAAACAGGATGGGTGCCACTACAGCACGGATATTGTTTGAAAGTAAGTGGATTTTGAAGCATTTCCCAAGAAGAGTTTAAATTTAGATCTAAATTTAGTGAGTTTTGGGCTTAATTCTAGCATAAATTTGCAAAAATCCCTGATCTTTTTAAAACTATCACTACTACTTTCAAGGCCAAATTTAGCTAAATTTAAAGCTTCAAAACTTCCCAGGTAGCTCATTCTTGCGTGGTAGGCTTTGGTTAAAAAGCCAAAATTCGCCCTTATACCACTAGCTTTTGAAGTAGCGATATTAAGGACGTTTATGATTGTTTGATTGTCTAAAATTAGAAGTTTTGCACCAGCTACCACACCAGCAAATATCCCATAAACGCGCTAGTTGTATGCCAACCTTTTTGAGAAATCATAGGCATAGTCGCAAGGGCAATTTTATCCATCACTTGAGTGCTAATTGCGTAAGCAAGGATGATATCTTTGCCGCTGAGTTTTAAATATTGGGCCACAGCAAAACAAATAGGGGCAATAACTACACTTAGATGGGTGATACTTGTCATACTCAATCATCAAAATCAAGACTATGAGCAGATATGGCATTGATAAATGTAGCAAATTGAGCCCAGCTTTTTTCATTAGTTCCAAAAATTATAGTCTCTTTTTTGTTAGTCATAAAATTGCATATTTTTTAGCAATTTTTGTGCTTTTTTCGTTTTAGTCAGCTATGCAGACTAATTCTGGGGGTAAATTTTCAAACTTAGTATCTAAAATAAGCTCACTTATTTAGGTGCTAAAACTCACTATTTATCCTTTAATTTTTTATACTTTGCTATCATCAAAGCACACTTTTTAGGTGAAGTTATAATTTTTGGATCAAGGATCTCATCTGCTTCATTTTGATTTAATATTCCCATCTCTAGGGCTACTTCTTTGACGCTTTTGTTTTCTTTGAAAACTTTAATAGCTACTTTTGTGCCAATTTTATAGCCAAAATAGCTGAAATTGTAGTCGATAGTGCGGTGCTATTTTTGGCAAATTTAAAAGAGGTTTCTTCATTTACGCTAAGTCCAACTATACATTTATCAGCAAAAATTCTCATTGAATTTATCAAAAGCTTAAATGATTCGTCTAAATTTTTAATTATCACCGCCTCCCAAACATTCAGATCGAGTTCGCCATCTTCTACAGCCATCGTAATCGCAGTATCATTGCCACAAATTTGATAAGCGATTTGATTGATCAACTCAGGGATTACTGGATTTACCTTGCGTTGAGGTGTCGCCATCACCTTGAAACGCATCAATACCAAAATCATCACTAAATTTACCCACTACTACTTCATCGCTTGTCTTGCAGATGGCATCACAAATCTCTATTTTTATCGATATAATTAGTTTAGATAGTTCAATTTTTATCAAAAACTTTTAAAGTGGCTAAAAAATAGGAAGCAAACCCATTAAATTTAAAATAATTAGAAATTTTACTGTATTTTGGCAAGCGTTACAAGTTATGAAAATTATTTATTATCTAATTATTGGGTGTTTTGTATAGACGGCTTATTGCTTGCTTAGAATAATTACACTTGCCGTCTATAGTTAAACTTTATAAATTTTTCAAATATTTTTCTATATCAAAATCTTCAAATTTGTCATCTGATGATAAACGAGACGGATGACGCGGATGTCCGTATTTTGTTAATCTTGCATTCTTCCATTGCACTTTATAGTTTTTATTAAGCTTGTAAATATCAAGCAAACATTGTTTAAAATAATCTCTTATATATATGTATTCCCCACGCTGCCCATATTGTGATTGGCTTTTTTACTGTTTCGAAAACATAAGAAAATGCTTTGAGATTTTCTTGGTGTAAATTTATATCAAGCTCACATTCTAGCTCATTAATTTTTGTTTTGCGTCTAGCATAATCATTTAGCATTATATAGGAGTCAAAGTCGTTATTATATACTATTTTCTTGACTCTTTTCATAGTATTGTCTAATTTATTTGCTTTTGCTAGAGATGGATTTATACCGATTACGATAAGTGGATTTAAGCCTTTTGTGCCTAGTATATATCTATATGATTCATCCTCGCACGGCACCCAAAGCCACTCTTTTGCAATTTCGCTTTTTTTATATTTTAAGAGATCATCGTCAAAACTTCTCATTTTTACTCCTTGTTTAAAAAATTAATCAAATTATAATTGTCTTTTGTATAAGCAAACACCATAACATCGCAACTTTTATCAAAATTTTGCTTTGATTGAAAATATTTTTTATAGATTTCAAATACATCTTTTATATCAAGTCCACCCACGCCACAACCTATCATTGGAATAGCTAAATTTAGGTGTTTTCGCTCATCATTTAATAAAATTTGTTCTACATTTTGAAGTATTGCTTCGATTGTATTTAGATTTTGGCTTTGATTTAATCGGTGTAATTCATAACTGCAACGTGTAAAATTTTGCCGATATGTTCGCAATTTGAGCTGGTTATTATCACATCGCCTTGCAATATCGATCTACTTGTTTGTCGTCAAACTCTTTTAAGGTGCATTTCATTTGGTACTCTAACTCCATACCATCACAATTTCTAGCAAAGCCATCGAAACTCCACTTCTTAAAATCATTTCGGTATTTGATGGGTTTAAAGAGTAGTCGACTCTTTGCTTTACTATATCACCAAGTTTTATAATCATATTATTAAGATATTTTTTCATAATAAATTTATAGCATAAATATGCTTAAAGGTAAATTTGCTAAAATACCTAAAAAAGGAAATTTATGCACAAGACAAATGCAGCTAGGATTTTAGATACTTTTAATATAAAATATGAAATTTTAGAGTATGAATTTGATGAAGAGCACCTTGATGCGATATCTGCAAGCAAGAAGTCTCATCTTAATATCACAAAAGTTTATAAAACTATAGTTTGTGTCAGCGAAAATGGGTATTTGGTGGCGTGTTTAAGGGGCGATATGAAGCTTAATCTAAAGGCTTTGGCAAAATTTGCTGGTGTAAAAAGATGTGAGCTTTTAGAGCTTAAAAATTTAACCAAAATCACCGGATATCTGCGTGGAGGGTGTTCGCCCATTGGGATGAAAAAGCAGTTTGATACCTTTATAGATAGCAAAGTTTTAGAAAATGATTTTATTTTTGTGAGTGCTGGAGTTAGGGGCAAACAGCTCAAAATCTCGCCCAAAGATTTGGTGTATGCAACTAATGCCAAAGTTTGTCAAATTGCTCATCAAATTTAAGACATGAAATTTAAAAAAGTCTATATTGAGTTAAGCGATAGGTGTGGGTTGAAGTGCAAATTTTGTCCCATCAGCAAAAACAGCCGTCCTATTATGAGTGTGGATGAGTTCAAAAGAGTGCTTGATGAGTTTGATGGCAAGAGCGAAATCTTTGTTTTGCATGTTTTGGGTGATCCTTTGATTATTAAAAATCTTAGCGAATATCTAAAAATTGCAGACGAAAAAGGGGCAAACTTAGAGTTGACAACTAGTGGGGTTTGGCTAAATAAAACTAAAGCTGATATGGTTTTAAATGCTAGAGCTATTAGGCAGATTAATATCTCGCTTACTAGTTTTTTTTGGCAAAACAGTGTGAGTTTGGATGAGTATTTAGACGAGATATTTTATCTTTGTGATGAGTTTGAGCCCCAGTCAAAAAGGTTTGTAAATTTAAGGCTTTGGAATTTTGATGATAAATTTAATCCGCTTAATAATAATGAAATTTTTTACAACAAACTAACAAAACATTTTGGTGTTAGCGTCGAAGAAAATTCCCCTAAAATCAGGCTCAAAGACCATATAATACTAACCAAAGCTATGAGTTTTAATTGGCCTGTTATTAGTCCTACTAGTTTTAAAAAAGGGACTTGCCACGCTCTAAAGCATCAAATCGCGGTGCTAAGCGATGGGCGAGTGGTGCCGTGTTGTATGGACGCTGTGGGGATTATAAATCTTGGCAATATCTTTGAAAATAGTCTAGATGAGATTTTAAGCTCAAAGCGTGCAAAAGAGATGAGAAGTGGCTTTGATAGAGGGGAATTGGTTGAGAGACTTTGTCAAAGCTGCGAATTTGCAAAGCTAAAGGTTAGAAAGGTTTAAGTTGCAATATCTTTAGTATGATAATTTAAAAATATTTTATCTTATTTATGATGCAAGCATTTTGCTGTAAATTTACGCTTTGAACTGTAAAAATGCAGCTTAATAGCTCAATTAAAAAATTATAATTACTGATTAAAAAACAGATTTAGCATAATTTTAGTGGTGCTAAAATCAAGCATATAATTATATTAGCAAAACCAAAAGAGATTTTAGTAGTTTCAATAATTTTTAAAATAGATTATAACTGTGATGCAATTAATTCACCATATTTTTTAAATAATCATAATTTTAATTATTAGAGATTTAAGCACTTAATGTTAAATCTCCAGTCTATAAACCCCATTTTTGATTCTTTTTAGTATGTTTTTGTCTTTTAGAAGATTAAAGGTATCTATCACAGTTGGTTTGCTTACATCAAGGGCGGTGCAAATTTCATCAATAGTTGTAATCACAAGAGAGTTTTTGTCAGCATTTTTGCACAAAAACTCTATAATTTCTACCTTTTTTTCGCCTAAAATTTGTTTGTAAATATCTTTGGGGCTGATGATTTTACTCATCGTTTCCACTTATTGCCTGAGCTTGATAATAAGCAATCAGTGGATCAATTATCTCATCAAAAAGCCCACTTTGCATTATCGCGTCAAGCCTATAAAGAGTTAAGTTTATCCTGTGATCTGAAATTCTATTTTGCGGATAGTTATATGTGCGGATTCGCCCACTTCTATCGCCGGTGCCGACTTGATCTTTTCTTTCTTGGCGTTCTTTTTCTAATCTAGCTTGTTCTTGCATATCATAAAGGCGTGCTTTTAATACCTTCATAGCTGCCTCTTTATTTTTGTGCTGATTTTTGCCATCTTGATTGGTTACAACTATTCCTGTTGGGATATGAGTTATTCTAACTGCACTATCTGTTGTATTTACTGATTGCCCACCGTGGCCTGAACTACGCATAACATCGATTCTAAGGTCATTTTCGTTGATGATGATATCGCTATCTTCTACCTCAGGCATTACAGCTACAGTTATGGCACTAGTATGAACTCTTCCTTGACTTTCAGTTGTTGGAATTCTTTGAACTCTGTGCGTTCCACCCTCAAATTTAAGCCTAGAATACGCACCTTTGCCTTTTACTAGAAGTATGATCTCTTTGTAGCCACCAGCCCCACCTTCACTTTGAGAGACGATTTCGTATTTGTAACCCTTTAGCTCAGCATATCTCATATACGCCCCTACTAGATCTCCTACAAAAAGTGCAGCCTCATCGCCACCTGTGCCAGCACGAAGTTCCAAAAATATATTTTTATCATCGTTTGGATCTTTTGGGATGAGTAGAAGTTTGATTTCATCTTCAAGTTTGAGTTTTTCATCTTCGAGATTTTTTATCTCATCTTTTGCAAGTTCTGCAAATTCGCTATCGCTTAGAAGCTCTTTATTTGCTTCTAAATCATCCAAAACCTTTTTGTATCTCAAAGACGCGTCTCTTATCTCTTCAATTGAGCTCTGCTCTTTGGAAAGTTTTGTCATATTTTCCAAATTGCTAGTGATACTTGGATCGCTAAGCTGGTGAGATATCTCATCGTAGCGATCCAAAAAGGGTTTGAGTTTGTCTATAAGCATATATTAGTTTTGAGTTTGTAGTGAATTTACAAGTCTATTTAAGCGACTTACACGGCGACTTGCGGTCTGTTTTTTGAGAAATCCTCTGCTTACAAAAGCGTGAATTTCTTTATTTGCTTTTTTAAAAGCTTCCAAAGCCTTCGCTTCGTCTTTTGCTTCAACACTCTCTCTAACCTCTCTAGTGAGATTTTTAAGCCTTGTTCTATAAAATCTATTTCTTATAGTTCTTTTTATAGTTTGTCTAGCTCTTTTTTCAGATGACTTATGATTTGCCATATTTTTACCTTTTAAAATTGATATAATTAAGTCTGTGATTATACAAGGAATTATTTTAAATATTGCTTAATTTAAGCCTATATTAAAATAAATTTGAGTATTAATCAATTTTGGCTAAAATTGCAAAATTTTATAAATTTAAGGAAAAGTAATGAAGCTTTTTGGAACTGATGGCGTTAGGGGAAAAGCAGGTGAGTTTTTGAGTGCTGAGCTGGCACTTAGACTTGCGATGGCGGCTGGGATCTATTTTAGAAAAACCTCAACTGCAAATTTAATAGTAGTTGGCAAAGACACAAGAAGAAGCGGATATATGATAGAAACGGCTATTGTTGCAGGTCTTACCTCAGTTGGCTACAATGTCAGGCAAATCGGACCTATGCCAACGCCAGCGATTGCGTTTTTGAGCGAAGATATGCGGTGCGATGGTGGAATAATGATAAGTGCTTCACACAACCCTTACTATGATAATGGGATTAAATTTTTTGATAAATTTGGCTTTAAGCTTGATGTAAATGAAGAAGAAGAGATAGAGAAAATTTTCTACGATGAAGCCTTAATCAAAAAATCTCAACAAATTTGTATGCAAATCGGCTCTGCTAAAAGAGTTGATGATGTCATCGGCAGATACATTGTGCATATTAAAAACTCATTTCCGAAGTCAATGACCTTGCACGGCCTAAGAGTGGTACTAGATACGGCAAATGGTGCTGGATACAAGGTCGCTCCGACTGTTTTTAAAGAGCTTGGGGCTGAGGTTATACTGATAAATGCTGAGCCAAATGGCGAAAATATCAATGATAATTGCGGTGCACTCTATCCAGCTGGACTTTGTGACAAGGTTAAGGCTTTAAGGGCTGATGTGGGCTTTGCATTTGATGGGGACGCTGATAGGCTTGTGGTTGTGGGTGATGATGGCAAGGTCATTGATGGGGATAAATTGCTTGGAATTTTAGCAATGTTTCTAAAGAAAAATGGCCAACTCAAAAATGACAAAATCGTGGCAACTGTGATGAGTAATTCATCTCTTGATGAGTTTTTAAAACGCCATAAGATAGAGGTGTTAAGAAGCAAAGTTGGGGATAAATTTGTCCTTGAGATGATGAAAGAGAGCGGGGCAAATTTTGGTGGTGAACAAAGCGGACATGTGATATTTGCTGATTATGCTAAAACAGGCGATGGCATAACAAGTGCACTTCAGTTTAGTGCGTGTATGATTCAAGAAAATCTTAGCTCTTCAAAGCTCGCCTCTAGCTTTGAGCTTTTTCCACAAATTTTGCTAAATTTAAAGGTAAAAACCAAAAAGCCACTTGATGAGATTGATGGGCTAAAAGAGCTTGAAAATTCTCTCAAAAAGCTCAATATTCGCACTCTATTTAGGTATTCGGGCACTGAGAATTTGATACGCCTTTTGCTTGAGGGCAAAGACGCTGACTTGCTTAAGGCAAAGATGGGCGAAGTTGAAGAGTTTTTCAAAAAAGCCCTAGATTAAAAATATGAATAAAATAGTCGCTAAATTTATCATTGCGTTTTTAGGAATTTTGTTTGTAGATCAGCTCATTAAGCTTATTTTTTTGGATGGATTTTCGTGGAAGGGTGAGTATTTTTCGCTGATTTTGACATACAATAGAGGCGTTGCGTTTTCTATGTTTGCATTTTTGGGAGATAATCTTAAGTTTATTCAATTAGGGCTAATTTTGATAGTGCTTTTTTATCTTTTTTATGAGAGTAAATTTCTTAGCAAGTATGCGATTTGTCTTGGCGTAATTTTGGGGGCAGGGAGTTCAAATTTGCTCGATAGATTTGTGCATGGTGGTGTGGTGGATTATGTGTTTTGGCACAAGTGGTTTGAGTTTGCAGTATTTAATCTAGCAGATGCTGCGATAAATTTAAGTGTAGCGTGGATACTTATAAGCGAGATTTTTTTACATAAAAAAAGGAAAAAATTATGAAAAGAGAGCCTTTGATAGCGTATTTGCTGTGGTTTTTTGGCGGATGGCTTGGACTTCATAGAATTTATTGTAGGCGATATATTAGTGGCTTTTTTATGATCGCGTGTTTTTTTGTAGGTCAGCTTACTTGGATGTTTTTTGTAGGAATTCCGTTTTTGATAGCGTGGGGAATTTGGTGGTTTATTGATCTATTTTTGATAATGGGTTGGATAGAAGAGATCAATAAAGATATAAGCCTAGATGGATATGACGCCAAAATCAAAGCTGTGAATGACCTATATGAACTCTACAAAAGCGGGGCTATTACTCAAAGCGAATATGAAACAAGAAAGGATATTTTGCTAAAATGAAAAAGATTTTGATCGCTCTAGCGGTGATTTTGGTTGTTGTGGGAGCTGTTTTGGTGAAATTTAACACCAAAAACTATCTCGCCCTAGAAACAGACGCAGTAAATATCTATGAATACGCAAGCTATTCGGTTCCGATTATGTTAGATTTTGGAGCGGATGAGTGCATACCTTGCAAGGCTATGAAGGGCGATTTAGAACAAATTTATAAACTTAGCCAAAACAAGGCTGTGATAAAATATATCGATATTTTCAAAAATCCATCAGCTGTGAGCGATTTTGAAGTTGAAGCTTTGCCAACGCAGTTTTTTATAAATGCCGATCTTTCACCATACAAACCTAGCAAAGATATCGGTGTAGAGTTTGTTTTGCATACAAACTCTAGTGGCGAGCACATCTATACTTCGCATATCGGACCTTTGAGCTTTGATGAGATGAAGACTATACTCGCGGATATGGGGACTAAATTTTAAAATTAGTTAAGTTTTTAGTGGTATTTAATCTCTTTTTAGTAAAATGTCACAAATTTTATTCGAAGGAGAATTGATGAGTTATGATGCTTATCTTTGGCTTAAATTTTTACACTTTGCGGCCTTTATATCGTGGATGGCGGTGCTGTTTTATTTGCCAAGGCTCTATGTTTATCACGCTGAAAATTTAGACAAAAAAGAGTTTGTTGGCGTGGTTAAATATATGGAAAAGATGCTTTTTCACGCCATTGGCTGGATTGCGATGGGGCTTACTATACTTTCTGCGGTTTTGATAATTGTGGGCTGTAAGCCTGAGCTTATGCAAATGGGGTATTTTCACCTTAAGCTTTTGGCGGCAGTTTTGATGGTCGGGTATCATTTTTGGCTGTTTTATTACCTTAAGAAATTTGAAAAAGATGAGGTTAAGAAAAGTGGCAAATTCTTTAGGGCATTAAATGAAGTGCCGACGATATTAATGCTTGTGATTTTATACGCAATGCTTATAATGCCTTTTAAATAGTGTTACTTATTGGATAATTTTTGGTAAATTTGGCATAAATAACTGCTTTTTTATCCAAATTTTATCTGAATTTACTACAATTGTAAATTAAATACAAAAATAAGGATGAAATTTGTTAGAAAGAATTAAGCTTATCTTAAAGGGTGAAAGTGGCTCAGGAATGTTACTGCTGTTTGCGGCGTTCTTAGCTTTGGTGTTTTCAAATTTTGAATTTTTAAAATCCTTGTATGATCAAATTTTGCATTTTCATATAGTTATTGGCGTTGGAAGCTTGAAGCTTGATGAGAGTTTCCATTTTTGGGTAAATGACGCTTTGATGGCACTTTTTTTCTTTACTATTGGGCTTGAACTCAAAAAAGAGATGCTTGAGGGACAGCTTAGACATCTTTCACAGGTTTTGCTTCCTTGTGTCGCGGCCCTTGGTGGAGTTATGTTTCCTGCGATAATTTTTACTCTGTTTAATTACGGCGATGAGTTTGCTATCCGTGGTTGGGCGATACCAACAGCTACTGATATCGCTTTTGCGGTTGGAGTTATTGCACTTCTTGGCAAAAAAGTCCCAAATGCACTTAAAATTTTTGTGCTAACTTTGGCGATAGTCGATGACCTTGCAGCGATTGTGATAATCGCACTTTTCTACTCATCAACGCTAAATTTTGTATTTTTACTACTTGCGGCGGTTGGAGTTGGGCTTTTAGTGTTTTGTAACAAACTTGGTGTTAATAAAAAATATCCTTATGTAATCATTACAATATTTGTTTGGGCTTGCGTGCTAAACTCAGGTATTCACGCGACAATCGCTGGGGTGGTGTGTGCATTTACCATACCGCTTAGACTAAAAGATGGAAGTTCGATGAGTGAAGAGTTTGGTGAAATGCTTGGCGGATTTGTGAATTATGTAATTTTGCCACTCTTTGCTTTCACAAATGCCGGAGTGAGCTTTAAAGGGATGGAGATTTCACACCTTTTAGGAAGTGTTCCGATGGGTATAATGTGTGGCCTATTTTTTGGTAAGCAAATTGGTATATTCTTATTTAGTTTTATTTTGATAAAGCTCAAACTTGCCTATCTGCCAGACCGTGTTACTTGGTTTCAATTATATGCAGTTTGTATAATATGTGGAATTGGCTTTACAATGAGCCTTTTTGTGGGTGCTTTGGCTTATGGTGGAAGCGATATTTTCCATCACACAGACAAGCTTGCGATACTTCTTGGATCAATAATCTCAGGCGTAGTTGGATATTTTGTAGCCAAATTAGCTTACAAAAAAGCTCACCCAGAACTAGCCTAAATTTAGCAGTTTGGCAAGCTTTTTAAGTTTGCCAAATTTGCATTTAAGCTTAAATTTGATATAATCACCATCTTAATTTTTGATCCCGTAACTCAGTGGTAGAGTGTCACCTTGACATGGTGGAAGTCGTTGGTTCAAGTCCAATCGGGGTCACCATAGATTAAACCATTAGCTTTTAATCACTTCAAAATTTATCTTTTAAATATCCATTTTAGCGAAGTTTGATACTCTTATTTACTCATTATATTTTTAATCACTTTCACCAAAGCCGATGATTTTAAGTAGTATTTTATACAATTTGCAAGATAAGAATCTGAAAAATACTACATTTTCAGAAATCTTAAAATTATCTACCATTTCTTGATTTTATGCTACAATACCTAAAATTCTAAAAGGACAAACTATACAAACCATCACCATCACAGCTAGTAAGCCAACCATCGACAAAATCAAAGAAATTCTCAAATCAGACAAAGACGCTAAATTTATAGATGATTATATTAGTAGATTTGATGAATACAAAGACGATATCAAAGCGTATTATAATGGCACTCTCAAAACCTACACCCAAGATGAGCTTGACAAAGAGCTATCCAAATGGTAATAATTTATTCCAAACGCTTCAAAGACGAGCTAAAAGCAGTATTTGACTATATTGCAAAAGATAGCAAAATAAGGGCAAAAAATTTCCTGAAAGACCTTTATAATAAATTAAAAAATCTCATAGATTATCCATATATAGGTAGAATAGCCGATGGGCTTTCATCAGCAACCTAAAATCTATAATTTTCTATAAAATAATATAAATAATTTATATAATTAACTTGACACAAAAATCTAAATTTAGTATAAGTAAACTATTATCAATAGGACAAGCTGCAAAAGCTTTAGGTGTTACTATTCAAACCCTTAGAAACTGGGATAAAAAAGACTTATTAAAACCTGATGAACTAACTCGTGGTGGAGAGCGTAGATATAAACTTGAAACTTTAAAAAATATAAATAAAAATATAGTTTTTAGAAACGATAACTTAAAAACTATAGCTTATGCAAGAGTTAGTTCAAATGACCAAAAAGATGATTTAATTAGGCAAGTTCAAGTATTAGAGTTATACTGTTCTAAACAAGGCTTTGATTATGAAATTATCCAAGATTTAGGTAGTGGGATGAATTACTATAAAAAAGGACTTACTAAGCTTTTAAACTTAATACTTGAAGGAGAGGTTAAAAGACTTGTTTTAACTCATAAAGATAGATTATTAAGATTTGGAGCTGAATTAGTATTTACAATATGTGAAGCTAAAGAAGTTGAAGTAATAATTATTAATAAAGGCGATGAAAATATTAAATTTGAAGAAGAGTTAGCTGAAGATGTTTTAGAAATAATAACAGTTTTTTCAGCTAGGCTTTATGGAAGTAGAAGTAAAAAGAATAAAAAGCTAATAGATGAGATGAAAGAAGTAGTAAATAATAGTGCTAAAAACTAATCAATCAAACTTAATATCAATCTCGCATAAAATAGAATTAAAGCCTAATAATAAAGCAATTACACATTTTAAAAAAGCTTTTGGTTGTTCTAGACTAGCTTATAACTGGGGACTTGCTAGATGGCAAGAGTATTATAAAGAAGGTATTAAGGTAAGCCACTATGATCTTAAAAAAGAGTTTAACTCTATTAAAAAGGATATTTTTCCATTCGTTTATGAAGTAAGTAAATACGCAACCCAACAACCATTTTTAAATCTAAATTTAGCTTTTAATAAATTTTTCAAAGATTTAAAAAAAGGTAGAGTAAGCTATCCTAAATTTAAAAAGAAAAAAGATAACTTTGGAAGCTATTACATAGGTGGCGACCAAGTCATTATTAAAGATAATAAATACTTAAAAGTTCCAAATTTAGGACTTGTAAAAATGAGAGAAAAGCTTAGATTTAATGGTAAAATAAATAGTGTAACAATTTCACAAAAAGCTAATAAATTTTATGCTAGTTTTAATATGCAAATATCTCAAGATGAATATAATAAAACTCATAAAATTAAAAACTCAAACAATAAAAGTATAGGTATAGATTTAGGTATAAAAGAGTTTGTTTATTTATCTAATGGCTTAATGATAAAAGCACCAAAGCCCTTAAATAAGCTAACAAGACTTTTAGTTAAAAGACAAAGAAGGCTCTCTAAAAAGCAACACGCAAAAACCAAGCAAGAGGCAATTAATGGAGTTAAAAAGTCAAATAATTATCTAAAAGAATCTAAAAAAACAGCTAAACTTCACTCTAAAATAGCAAATATTAGAAGTGATTTTTTACATAAGCTTTCTAGTATAACAATTAAAAATTATGATTATATAGGACTAGAAAATTTAAACACACAAGGGATGATGAAAAATCATAAATTAGCTAAATCTCTTGCTGATGTTAGCTTTTATGAGTTTAATAGACAGCTTGAATATAAAGCTAATTATATGCAAAAACAGATTTATAAAGTTGATAAATTTTATCCAAGTTCTAAAACTTGTAGTGTGTGTGGAAATATTAAAAAAGAGCTAAAATTAAGCCAAAGAATTTATGAATGTGAAGTGTGTAAAAGTGTAATAGATAGAGATTTAAACGCAAGTATAAATTTACATAAATTTGTAAATAAATCAGTAGGATTAGTTCAATCCGAATTGACGCCTATGGACTTGACGGCTCTGCAACAAGATTTAGCAATAAATCAAATAGCAACCAGCAAGGTTGAAGTAGGAATACAACAAAAATCATACAATTTATAGAAAATTATATAAATTTATAAGATTTTATAGGTTTGTAGGAACGGTATTATAGTAGAGAATTTATCTACAAAGGCTACACCATCCCATATCTAATTGACGCAGGCACCATCATAATACTGGGCATTTACAAACACAATATTTGGAAAGCTTAGGTTGCAAATTTAAAGTAAAATATAGCACAAATTTACTATCACCTCCCCATCGCCAACCACGCCATTTTAAATAATCAAACCCCATCCACGCAATCTATCCCCAAAAGAGTTCCAAACTCTCATCCGTACAAATCCACCAAAATACTTCAAATTTACCTACCGCTTAAAATTTCTCGCTACTATTACGCACTGAATTTAACTCAAAGGATCATTATGCCAAAAACCAAACTTCCCATCTCTATTAGCGAAATGGGCGAAGCTAAAATCAAAGTAGTAGCTATGCCACGCGACACCAATCCATCAGGCAATGTCTTTGGTGGCTGGATACTTTCCAACATTGACCTAGCTGGTGCAGTTACCGCTAGAGAGCTCTCACCTGAACGCGTCGTAACTATCTCAATGAAAGAGGTTGTATTCAAAGAGCCTGTATTTAGGGGCGATCTCATCTCGTGCTATACCAAAATCATTCGCATTGGTATTACATCTATCACTATCATAGTAGAAGTTATCGCAGAACGCATTAGCCCTGATGGCACTAAGATTTGCGTCCCAGTTACTACAGCTGAGGTTACATATGTCAGCGTTGATAAGGCTGGCAACAAAAAACCAATCGATCCCGCTCTCAAAAAATCTTATGGTTTTTAGTCATCATTACCGATCATTTACCGATACTATATATAATTTCATCAGCTAAATTAAGTTAAGCTAATACACATAGACTCCTTTCGAAATCGCCTTGCTTCTTAGCAAGGCTTTTTTTATCTCAAATTCTTATTTAAACTTCGCTAAAATACCATTTTTTGGCTATTTTTGGTTAATGCTCGGTAAAGATTTGGCAATATTACAGTAAATTTTATAAATTTTTAAGCTAAATATATAGCTTTTTATGTTAAGATTACACCATCATTTCAATAAAGGAGATTCAAATGAAATTAGTTAAACTTAGTTTAGTAGCTGCTTTAGCTGCTGGTGCTCTTAGCACTACCGCTTTTGCTGCTCCTATGGATGAGGTTATCAAAGATATCGATGTATCTGGTTACACAAGACTTAGATATACAAGCGATTCTTATGATGATTGGGAAGGAAAAACAAATAAAAATAACTCTAAATGGAATTTCAGAGGTGTATTAAATTTCCAAGCTAAAATCGATGACAACTTTTTCTCTGTTATCAGCCTAAGATACCAAGATGACGACAACGCACAAAGCAGAAGTGGTTTTAAAGTTGGAACAAACGATAGCAATGATGGTGAGATAGAGCTATACCAAGCTTTATTTGGATTTAACTACTATGGCACAACCGTTACCGTTGGTAGACAAGTCCTTGGCACATTCTTTACAGATGATATGGTGGGTGATGGTATCAAGATACTAAATACCGATATTGAAGGCTTAACTCTAGCAGCATTGTGGATGGATTCACTTCAAGAAGATGATGAAGATGCTAGTGCAATACTTGTAGCTAATTCTTTCCAAAACAATAAAAGAGTTGTAGACCACAACCTTTATGGTGCAGCTATTATAGGTAGCTATGACCCAGTTAGCTTCCAACTATGGTATGCTTATCTTGAAGATGTTACCAGCCTATTTGCAGTTGAACTAGCGGGTAATTTTGATATCACTGATGATTTTAGTCTTGGCTTAAAAGGTCAATTTGCACTTTCAAGTATGGATAGCGATTGGGAAAAAATTGATGTAACTGATTCAACCTTCTGGGGAATTGAAGCGAGCACTAAAGTTAGTTGGTTTGACTTCTCTGCTGGTTATTTGAACTATGAAGCAGATCACGATACTGATCTTGGTCTAGTATCTCTTGAAGATCAAGGTAGTTTCCTAGATCCAGGCGAAGAGTTAAATGACTACACACTATTTAAAGGTGAAAACTGGTTTTGGTATGTTACAGCTGGCGTTACTATCCCTGATACTGGTGTAAGAATTGGTGTTGATTATGTAGATGGTGAGAGAACTTTGAAAGGCAAAGACTATGACGCATCTGAAATCGTGGGTAGAGTTGAATACGCTCACAGCAAAAAGCTTAAATTCAAAACATGGTATTCACATGTTGAAGATGAAATTTATGGCAAAGATGCTGAACATGATAGATTTAGATTTGAGGCTAAATACTCATTCTAATTACTCTTATTATAAAGGCGGAGCTTTCCGCCTTTTTTAAATTTTATAACCTGAATTTTTATCTCACTTTAGTTAGTTGTTATCTATTTTATGCTAATATCTAATTTTATTTATTTGCTAGGAAATTTTTATGAAAAAAACTCTATTTATGTCACTACTACTTATCTCATCTATATTTGCAGTAGATGACTATATCATAGAACTTAAGGGCAAAACCCCTGAAGAGATTGAAGCTATCACCAAAGAGTTAGAGACTAAAGACCCAAGTGCCACTATCAACAAAAAGGTGCAAAAAGATGGTAGATTTTTGGGTGTTGGACTTGACAAAACTATTGATTATACCGCAGATACTGGTAAAAAGATCTATGACGCAGAGTGCAAAAGGTGCCATGGAGAAAATGGTGAAAAACGCTCATATCCAACTGCTGAAAGGTTATCTCAAATGAGTGCCAAAGACATCTATGACTCATTTAGACTATACGCAATTGACCCGAGTTATGGCGGAAGCTCAAGGATGGTTATGCAAACAATTTCAAGTAAAATTATGTCAAAAGATTTGGGTTATATAATTGCCTATCTTAAGGGTGAAGAGTTTGCCACTATCGCAAACGATGAAGCGTATAATACAGAAATCCAAACCGAACCAACCGAACAAGGCTCATACATTAGATGAATTTAGCATTCCCAGCTCAGCTTGGATTTAAATTGTTTATCCTTCATTAATGACCTATTTAAATAAAATATGGCTTAGGGGCTAACTCACATACTAAATAGTATGCTACCCCAGTCACATTTTTGCTTAACTACGCTGATACTGTCTTGAATTGTTTATTTGCAAAATAAGTTTTTATTTCAAACAATCGCGGATGTTTGCGTAAGCAAACTACTATCCGTCGCGTCGGTCGGGGTTAGAGGTTGGTCGTAAAATACCAGAGCCTTATGATGAAAATAAAAAAGTGCGTGTAAATGTGAGCCTATCACAAAAAATCTAGATGCGATTGATAGTGTTAGCAAAAACCGCTCGGCATTTTTAGAAGAAGCTGTGAATATGACTTTAAAAAATTAAACTATAATTAAGCAAGTAAAATTCACAAAATACTGAATTTGCTAATTTTCAATCTAATTTATTTATTATAAGCTACTAAAATCATAAATGAATTTTAAAAATTTATCAACTCCAAGCAATTCATCTTCCGCTTCTATAAGCAAGATGAATTGTCTCTGAATGTCTAATAGTATTAATTAGCATTTAGTTGAATTTGTTATAAACTCATTGTGCAAGCAGAATATGATAAAAATTTACAT
>JALFKC010000040.1 GCA_022775765.1 Campylobacter sp.
TGAAATCTCAAGATATTTTGTGCCTGTGAAACTTACAGGAACACCTGTGGGGCTAAAAAACAAAGGTGTTTTGGTTCAGTCAAAAAGACGAATTCCAGTAAAAACAAAAGGCAAAAATTTGCCTGATGCGTTCACGCTTGATATCACAAAACTTGATGTTGGTGACTCTATACTTGCAAGAGATATCCCTGTTCCTGAGGGTGTGAAAATTTTGCTTGAAGGTAGTGTCGCAGTAGCTGGAGTTTTGACCGCTAAGTAGGCAAAATGCAGCTTGTAGTTGGGCTTGGTAATCCAGGCGAGAAATATTCTGGCACTAGGCACAACATAGGTTTTATGGCAATTGACGAGCTTATCAAAGATGGATACTCTTTGGTAAGCCGTGATAAATTTCAAGGCGAGCTTTACAAAAAAGGCTCAAATTTACTTCTTAAACCATCGACCTTTATGAATTTAAGTGGCAATAGTGTAGCTTTGGTTAATAAATTTTACAAACCTGAGCGGATTATTGTAGTGCATGATGATTTAGATCTTGAGTTTGGGACTGTGAGATTTAAATTTGGTGGTGGAAACGGTGGGCATAACGGGCTAAAATCTATCGACGCTATGGTTGGAAACGGCTATGAAAGAGTTAGACTTGGTATCTCAAAGCCTAAATTTGGTGAGATTTCAGACTATGTTTTGTCTAGTTTTGATGATACACAAAAAGAGCATTTAAAAAAGCTTATGCCATATGTAAAAGACGCGTTAAATGAGCTTTTGCAAAGCGATATCAAAAGCGTTGCAAACAGATGGACTATAAAAAAAGGTTTTAAAAGTGAAAATTTATGTTAGATATCTAAGCAGTGTTTATCTAAAATATTTTTTTATAGTCTTTTTTGCTTTGGAACTTTTTTATGTGGGCGTGGATTTTTTGGTAAATCTCAAAGACATCCCACAAAGTGCAAATATGGCTATTTTGTATGTCGGGCTAACAGCTTTAATTGCAGTTAATTATGTACTTCCTCTAAGTCTTGTTTTTGCTTTTATCATCTCTACTTTTAATATGATAAGAAGCAATGAACTTGTGAGTTTTTATGCCCTTGGTATTAGCAAAAATAGACTAATTGCCCCTATTTTTTTTATCGCTTTGGGTATTAGTTTTGTCTATATTTGTCTAAACTCAACCCCATTTGCATACGCCTCAGAGTATCAAAACAATATCGAAAACTACAATAATCTTGGCCGAATAAGCACAGGTATGTTTGTCAAGTATGAAAACAAATATATCTATATTAATTCACTCAATCCATCTGCAAATTACGCTGAGAATTTGACTATTTTGCATAAAAATGGCAATCAACTAGAAAGTTATGAAAAGGTCAAAAATGCAAACTATTCAAGTGATGAGTGGACGCTAAATGAGATACAAAAGACAGTTTTTCCATTAAATTTAAGCTTAGGTGGGACTGGCTACAGGGATGAAAAAGAAGTTTCAAGAAGCGATTTGATTGGCTTTGATCCAAAAGCGGTAGAACAAGTTTATGAATCATCAAATGTCTATTCTATCAAAGACGCTATCTCATCGCTAAAAACATTCAAAAATCAAGATATAAATGTCAATGGTATCAAATCCACCCTTTATAATCTCGTATTTTTTCCACTATTTGCACCATTTATGATACTTATTTTGTATTATTATCTGCCAATAATCGCACGCTTTTTCAATCTAGCTTTGATAAGCTTTGGATTTATTATAATCACTCTAGGAATTTGGGGAGTGCTATTTTTGTTAGTAAGATTTTCGTCAAATGGCGTTATTTATCCAGAATTTGGTATTATTACACCTATAGTGCTACTTGGGGGATATGGTTTATATCTTGTTGTGAAAAATAAAAATTAAGGAAAATTTATGAACTACAAAAATTTATTAGACAAGTATGGCTCACCACTTTATCTATATGATTTGGATTATATCTCAAGGCGTTACAAAGATATCAAAGATGAGTTTCACGCTAGAAAATCACTAGTTTGCTACGCTATTAAGGCGAACTCAAATTTAAGCATTATCAAACATTTAGCTAATCTTGGAAGTGGATTTGACTGTGTTAGTTTTAATGAAGTAAAAAGGGCTTTGATTGCTGGGGCAAAACCTTACAAGATAATATTTTCAGGCGTTGGCAAAAGAGATGATGAGATAAAAGACACACTTGAAGCGGGAATTTTAATGATAAATTTAGAGAGTAGTGCTGAGTTAAAAAGGGTTGAAGCAATCGCAAAAAGCCTTGATAAAGTTGCTAATATTAGCATTAGGGTCAATCCAAATATCAACCCAAAAACCCATCCATATATCTCAACAGGACTTAAGGACAATAAATTTGGTGTAGAGATTAGTGAAGCTAAAAAAATGTATATTGAGGCCAAAAACTCACCAAATCTAAATCCTATCGGCATTCATTTTCACATAGGAAGCCAGTTAATTGATATCAAGCCGATCTTTGAAGCTGCTAAAATTGTCTCAAATTTAGTGCGTGAATTAAAAGCTATAGATATTGATATTAAGTTTTTTGATGTTGGTGGTGGAATTGGTATAAAATACAAAGATGAGATTGAACCGAGTTTATATGAATATGCTCAAGGGATTTTAGACGCACTTAGCGGACAAGATCTCACTATCATTTGCGAATTTGGAAGGTATTTGGTTGGCAACTCAGGCACACTTTTAACCAAAGTTTTATACGAAAAAACAAATAATGACAAAAGATTTGTTATAATTGACGCAGCGATGAATGATCTATTAAGGCCTAGTTTGTATGGAAGTTACCACGAAATTTCTCTAGTCCAAAGTGAGCAAAACGGCAAACAAAATAGCACAAGCCCTTGTGATGTTGTTGGACCAGTTTGTGAAAGTGGTGATTTTTTGGGCAAGAGCGTAGAGTTACCACCGCTTAAAAGTGGTGATATTTTGGCTGTTAAAAGCGTGGGTGCATATGGATTTGCGATGAGTAGCAACTACAACTCAAGGCAAAGACCAGCCGAAGTTGCCCTGCAAGATGGCAAAGATAGACTTATTCGAAAAAAAGAGAGCTTTGAGGATTTGATAAGCTTAGAAAAGGAATTTTTGTAAAAATGATGAGAAATATTGATGATTTAAGAGTTCAAATTGACGAGATAGATGATAAAATTGTAAAGCTTTTGGATGAGAGAATGGGATATGTTAAACAAATAGGTGATCTTAAAAACTCAAACAATTCAGCCATCTACAAGCCAGAACGCGAAAGAGCGATCATCAATAGATTGAGTAGTTTAAATTTATCAAAGCTTGATAAAAAATCCATAGAAGCGATATTTTTTGAGATTTTCTCAGTCTCTAGGAATTTAGAAAAGCCTCAAGTTGTCGCCTTTTTGGGGCCAATTGGAACATATTCCCACCAAGCAGCGGTTTCTAGGTTTGGCTCGATTAGTTCATACACGCCCGTTTCAAATATAGAAGCAGTTTTTAAAGAGGTCAATAACAAAGAGGCCAAATATGGTGTTGTGCCTATTGAAAATAATACCGAAGGTGCGGTTGGGGTGACTTTTGATTGTCTTAAAAAATATTCAAATGTCAAAATTGTAGCTGAAATTTATATGGATATTCATCACAGTTTTGTAAGCAAAAAAGAGAATTTAAGCGAAATAGATAGAGTTTATTCTCATCCACAAGCCTACAATCAATGCTTAAATTTCATAGAAGACCACGGACTTAGTGATGTTAAGTTTATCCCTACCAAATCCACAGCTTTGGCCGCTAAAATGGCAAACGAAGATGAAAATAGTGCGGCAATTTGTTCTGAAATCGCAGCTAAAATTTACAATATTCCTATAATGTTTGAAACAATTGAAGACAATCTTGCAAACAAGACTAGATTTTTTGTTTTGAGTGACTTTAAAAACGCCCCAAGTGCTAAGAATAAAACCTCTATCCTTGCTAAAGGTGATGATAGACCAGGTGGGCTTGTCGAGCTTCTTCAAATGTTTAGAAATGAAAATATTAATATAACCAAACTTGAGAGCAGACCTAGCAAACAAAGGGGATTTAAGACTGTGTTTTATTTGGATTTTGAAGGGCATATAGATGATGAAAATGTAAGACGAGTGACAAATTTAGCCCAAAAAAGAGGCCATGATATAACATGGCTTGGAAGTTATTTAAATGGAGAAGAGCAATGAGATTCAATGCAAATTTAGCAAATTTAACAAACTATGAGGCTGGAAAGCCTATTGAGTTGGTGGTTAGAGAGTTTGGAATAGAACCAAAAGATGTCATAAAACTTGCAAGCAATGAAAATCCTTTTGGAACTAGCAAAAAGGTTCAAAAAACTATCAAACGCCTAAGCAAAAAAGCCCATCTTTATCCTGATGATAGTATGTTTGAATTAAAAATGGCATTAGCAAATAAATTTGGTCTTTCACAAAAAAACTTCATCATCGGTCAAGGAAGCGATCAAATTTTAGAGTTTGCAATGCACGCAAAAGCTAGCAAGGATAGTGGGGTGTTGATTGCGGGGCTGACTTTTTCTATGTATGAAATTTACGCAGCTCATATTGGGGCAAAAGTCTATAAAACAAAGGGCAAATTTCACGATCTTAATGAGATGAGAGAGGTTTATGAGGCAAATAAAAATAATATAGGAATTATATTTTTGTGTTTGCCAAACAATCCACTTGGCGAATGCCCTGATGCAAAAGAGGTTGAAGAGTTTATCTCGGCAATTGATGAAGATACTCTTGTAGTGGTTGATGGAGCATACCATGAGTTTGCAGCCTACAAAGACAAAAACAAAAAAATTAGCCCTAAAAAACTCATAGCTAAATTTCCAAATGCCATCTATCTTGGAACTTTCTCAAAGCTTTATGGGCTTGGCGGGATGAGAGTTGGATATGGAATAGGTGATGAAAGTGTGATAAGTGAGCTTTCAAAACTTAGGTCGCCATTTAATATAAGCACCATATCTTTGGGTGCTGCAATAACTGCACTTGAAGATAGAGAATACACAAAAAAAACTCTTTCAAATAATCTTAAGCAGATGAAAGTTTTTGAGGATTTTGCTAGTGAAAATGGGATTGAGTTTATTCCAAGCTACGCAAATTTTATTACATTTTTGTTTAAAAAACTCGATGGAACAAAAATTTGTGATGAACTTTTAAAGCAGGGTATTATCATTAGAAATCTTAAAAGTTACGGCCTTAACGGCGTTAGAATTACTATTGGGAGAAAATCTCAAAATGAAAAACTATTAAAGTTATTAAAAGAAATTATTAAATGAGAATTTCAATATTTTTTTGGTAGAATATGAGAAATTTGTAATGCGAGAAATTTAGGTGGATATTAAAAATAAAAGTCTTGAAGAGTTAAAAGATCTCTGCTGTAAAATAAGAGAGAGAATTTTAAATGTCGTTAGCCACAATGGCGGACATCTAAGTTCAAATATGGGTGCAGTAGAGTTAAGTGTGGCTATGCACTATGTTTTTGATGTCAAAAAAGACCCATTTATTTTTGATGTTAGCCATCAGTGCTACGCACACAAACTTTTAACTGGGCGTTGGGATAGCTTTGAGACTTTGCGTAAATTTGGCGGGATTAGTGGTTTTACTAAGCCAAATGAGAGCGGGGCTGATTATTTTATTGCTGGCCATAGCTCAACTTCTATCTCTTTGGCAGTTGGTGCTGCAAAAGCGATATCGCTTAAAAAAGAAGATAGAATCCCAGTTGCTTTAATAGGTGATGGGGCGATGAGTGCTGGGATAGCGTATGAGGCGTTAAATGAACTAGGCGATAGAAAATACCCTTGCGTTATAATCCTAAATGACAATGAGATGTCAATCTCAAAGCCAATTGGTGCACTTAGCAAATACTTAAGCCAAGCGATGGCAGGGTCGTTTTATCAAAAATTTAAAAAACGAGTTGAGAAGTTTTTGGAGTATTTGCCAGATAGTGCGAGTTATATGGCAAGGCGTTTTGAAGAGGGTTTTAAACTTATAACGCCAGGGATGTTTTTTGAAGAGCTTGGGCTTGAGTATATCGGACCAGTAGATGGGCATAATCTCAAAGCTCTAATCGATACTCTCAAAGTCGCCAAAGAGATGAAAAAGCCTGTGATAGTTCACGCTCAAACCATCAAAGGCAAAGGTTATGAAAGGGCTGAGGGCTGTTTGGAGAGTTGGCATGGGGTTGGGCCATTTGATCTGCAAAGTGGCAAATCACCCAAAAAAAGCACCAAACTAAGTGCTACCAAAATTTTTGAAAGCGAGCTTTTAAGCTTAGCTAAAGCTCACGACAATATAGTTGGAATTACTGCAGCTATGCCAAGTGGAACCGGTATGGATAAATTGATTGAGACTTATCCAGATAGATTTTGGGATGTAGCGATTGCAGAACAGCACGGAGTTACATCTATGGCGGCGATGGCAAAAGAGGGCTTTAAGCCCTATGTGGCGATATATTCGACTTTTTTGCAACGCGCGTTTGACCAAATAGTGCACGACACTGCGATTATGAACTTAAGTGTGGTTTTTGCAATAGATAGAGCTGGAATTGTGGGCGAAGATGGGGAGACGCATGAGGGGGTTTTTGATATATCGTATCTAAATTTGATACCAAATTTAACCCTTTGTGCCCCTAGGGATGAAAATAGCTTTAGAGAGCTTCTTAGATATTCTTATAGCCATAAAGGGCCACTTGCGATTAGATATCCGCGTGGTGGATTTGGGCTTGATGATGAATTTGGAGAGTTTAAATTAAACTCTCATTTTCTTAAAAACAGAGGCTCAAATATCACACTTTTGGGATATGGTGACGCAGTAGGTAGGGCAAATGAAGTGATGAGCTTGCTAGAAGAAAAGAGTGTGAGCGTAAATTTAGTAGATCTAGTTTTTATTAAGCCCTTGGATGAAGAATTTTTAAAAGAGCTGTCTAAAGTGTCAAAAATTTGGTATATATTTAGCGATAGCGTTAAAAATGGTGGAGTTGGTGATATAATCAGCTCTTTTTTGCAAAGAAGTGAAATTTATAGCGTTAGACTTGATAGTTTTGAGATAGAAGATGAGTTTATCCCGCATGGAGAGAAGTCTATTGTTGAGATTCATTTAGGCATAGACGCAAAAACAGTAAGTGAAAAAATTTATAATAAAACAAAAGGATAAATTATGGAATTTATAGAGCTTTTAAACAAATACAAACTAAAAGCAACCCCACAAAGGCTGTGTGTTTTGGAGTATCTCTCTCGTCACACCCATCCAAGTATTGATGAGCTGTATGAGGATATCAAAAGGACCTACCCATCGATTTCTCTTGCTACAGTTTATAAAAACTTAAATACTTTGATAGAAAAAGGGATAGTTGTTGAGGTAAATGCACCCAATCAAAAGAGCAGATTTGACATAGTAGAAGAGCCACACATTCATATTGTATGCAAAAAATGCAGTCATGTTATGGATCTTAGCTCAAAAGATGCTAAACTTGAAGAGTTTAAGGCATATCTTGAATCTCAAATAGGGGATTTTATTACAGATTTAAATATTGTAGCTTGTGTGGATGAGTGTAAATTTTGTAAATAAAACTAAAAAGGGGGTTTTATGCGGGATTTTAGGTATTTGCTTGACTACGATACACTTGATTTTTTGATAGAAAATAGCAAATGGATAAAGACTAAAAAAGTAGTTAAATTTTATACCTCTTTGAAAAATGGGGATATTGAGTTTTATTCCAAAGTGGAAAAAGAGTATAATTTAACCAAAAATGGCAAAAAAACTGATATTTCAAAAGATGAATACAATCTAGCCAAAAAGCGTATCATCGCTTCAAAAATTAAAAAATTAAGAGTATTTTTTGAAGTTGATGGGGTGGAAGTTTTTGTAGATATCTACGAAAAACCGTGTGAATTTGCTGTGATTTATACCAAAGATGACACGATAGATATTGTTTTTGGTTTGAAAGAGATCACCACAAATAGGGACTTTGATGATGAAAATATTGCTGTATTTGAAAAAGTCATAGTGTGCGACCCACCAAAAACCATCCAAAAACGAAAAGCCATCAAAATCAGCTACAATATACCTGCAAATTTTGACTCTTACGACGCTGGGCGATTTATACTCTATGATATTTATGAGATTTTTGCGGAAAATTTAGAGAATAAAGACCTAAGCAAAAAAGAGAATAGATTTAATGAAATTGCGGATGAATTCAAAGCACTAATCAACCCTGAAATTTATAACACCATCTTTCCATTTTCAATATCAAAACTCAATGATAAAATTTACAAGATAAATTTAGAGACATTTTTGTGGGATAATGAGCATTTTTATAGGGCTAAAACTATCAAATTCAAGCATTTTATAGCAGAAATTCTCACCAAAAAACTCGCACTTATAGATGAAAATTTATCACCTCTAAACGAAAAGAGTAGCCCTGATAATATAAATTTACTAATTCAAAATATAAAGAGTTTTTTTAGAGTTTTGAAACGCTCTAAAAATATATTTTGCAATCAAAAAACCCAAAATCTCTCAAAACCACTCAAAAAATTTATTAAAACTTACAATAAAATCCTAATGGAATATAGTGGTGATGCGGATAATAAAGTCTTAATATTTGAAATCAAAGATATTTTACTTCAAAACAAAGAGAAATTTTTGCGAAATTTAAGCAAATTTAGACAAAATTTACAAGGATACAAAATAGATGAATAAACAAGAAAAAATCGTGCATATGTTTGATGAAATAGCCTCAACTTATGACAAGGCAAACACCGCTATGAGCCTTGGCGTGCACGATTCGTGGAGAAAAAAGGCGTGCGATATAGTCTATAAAAAGCTTCAAGCAAAAGATATCAATATCATCGATATTGCGTGCGGGACTGGTGATATGATGAGTAGTTGGAGTGCTAGGGCTAGTAAATTTGGCAAAAATATCTTAAATTTAGTAGGAGTTGATCCAAGCAAGGGAATGCTAGGCGTTGCAAAAAATAAATTTCCTAGTTGGCATTTTATCAATGCAAATGCTGCTAATACTACGCTTGAGAGTGAATTTGGCGATATTTTGAGTATAAGTTATGGTATAAGAAATGTCGTTGAGAGAGATTTAGCACTAAAAGAGTTTAATAGAGTGTTAAAATTAGGTGGTTATTTGGTGGTGCTTGAGTTTACCAAAAGCCAAAAAGGTGGGCTAATTCACTCGCTAAGAGACTTTTATATCAAGCATATGGTGCCAATAATCGGCACTTTTATCTCAAAAAACAAAAGTGCATATGAGTATTTACCAAACTCAATTAGCAATTTTTTAGACAAAGACGCGTTTGCTAATGAGCTCAAAGAAAACGGCTTTGAAGTTGAGCTGATTAAAGGCTTTAGTTTTGATGTAAGCACACTTTTTGTTGCAAAAAAGATAAGAAATTTAAGTAAATAAGATGATTTTAAGTATAAAAGAGCTAAATGAACAGGCCAAAAATCTCATAAATACACATTTTGATGGGATTGAGGTTAGAGGTGAAATTTTGAAATTTACAGCTCACTCTAGTGGGCATTGGTATTTTACTCTGAGCGACGAAAACCAAAAGCACAGCATTGATTGTGTGATGTTTGGCTTTTATAACAAAGCCTCAGGCTTAGCTCCAAAAATTGGCGATAAAGTTGTGATATATGGGATGGCTGATCTGTATGTGGCCAACGCTAGATTTCAGATTAATGTTAAAAAAATGCGTCCAGATGGGGATGGTGAGCTTGCGATTTATCTTAAAAATCTCATCGCCAAATTAAGTAAAGAAGGCCTTTTAGATCCAGCCCACAAAAAGCCACTTCCAAAGTTTCCACGCCGTGTAGCTATCATCACTAGCACCACTTCAGCGGCTTACGAAGACCTTAAAAAGAGAATTTCTCTAAGATGGGGGCTTTGTGATTTTGATATTTACAACTCACTAATGCAAGGTGAGATGGCGGTTGATAGTATTGTTTTAAATTTAAGCATTGCCGATAAAAAAGGCTATGACTTAATCATCATCGCTAGGGGTGGTGGAAGTAGGGATGATTTGTGGTGCTTTAATGATGAGAGTTTGGCTAGGGCCGTATTTGCTGCTAAAACACCAATTTTGAGTGCGATAGGGCACGAAAGCGATACAAGCTTACTTGATTTAGTAAGTGACCACTCAAGTTCAACACCGACTGCGGCCATAGAAGACGCACTGCCTGATATCAATACCATCAGACAAGATCTTGATTTAAAAAAAGACCGCCTTGATAGGGCTATAACTCTGTGTTTTAGCAGATATACAAATTTGCTTGAAGTATTAAAACATAGAGTTAAAAACCAAAATTTAAGTAGCAAAATTTTGCTATTAGAACAAAAAATTCAGATACTAAAAAACCAAAGCAAGTTTTTAATCTTAGGAATTTTTTCTCAAAAAAAGAGCCAGCTTGATAAAAGTGCTATAATGTTAAGCGAACAAAAAAGATTCTTGCAAATTTCCAAAAATCTCATTCAGATCAGAAAAGATGGGAATTTTGTAAATCTTAAAAGTTTAAAAAGCGGAGATGAAGTTTCGCTTATTTCGCAAACTGCGACCAAAATTGCAACTATCAAATAAGGAGAAGTGATGGATAGAGTTATAAATTTTAATGCTGGACCAAGCCCTATGCCACTGGAGGTTTTAAAGCGTGCTAAGGATGAGTTTTTGGATTATAAAGGATTGGGACTTAGCGTGATGGAGATGTCACATAGAACGCCTGAGTTTGAAGAAATAGTAAATAGTGCCAAACGCAAAATCAAGGCATTTTACTCATTAAGTGATGACTATGAGGTGCTATTTTTGCAAGGTGGCGGTACGCTTCAGTTTGCACAAATTCCTATGAATCTTTATAAAGGTGGCGTGGCTGAGTATGTTCATACCGGTGTTTGGACGAAAAAGGCGATGAAAGAAGCTGAAATTTTAGGGATTAATTACAAAGTTGTAGCAAGTAGCGAAAGCTCAAATTTCGATGAAATTCCTTCAAGCTTTAGTTTTAGTGATGACGCAGATTATGCATATATCTGCTCAAACAACACAATCTATGGCACTCAGTATAAAACCTTGCCAAAAACCAAAGCCCCACTTGTAATTGACGCCTCAAGTGATCTATTTTCTAAGCCTTTAGAGCTTGATGGGGTTGGAATTTACTATGGTGGAGCTCAAAAAAACGCTGGCCCATCGGGGGTAACTGTAGTAGTTATTAGACGCGATTTGAGTGAGAGAGCACCAAAAAATGTGCCTAGTGTGCTAAGATATGACACAATGATAGCAAATAACTCTATGCTAAACACACCAAATACTTTTGGAATTTATATGCTTGATTTGATGCTTGATTGGATTAGCGAAAATGGCGGACTTGAGGGCATAAACGCTAGAAACGAACAAAAAGCCACTACTCTTTATGCTTGCATAGATGAACTTAGTGAGTTTTATAAAGGACACGCCAAAAAAGACTCAAGATCTCTAATGAACGCAACCTTTAATATTGCAGATAAAGAGCTTGAGGCCAAATTTGTAAGCGAAGCTAAGGCTAATGGGATGATAGGATTAAAAGGCCATAGGCTAGTTGGGGGCATAAGAACTTCAATCTATAACGCAGTAACTCTAAAAAGCTTAGAAACCTTGTGTGAGTTTATGAGAGAATTCGCTAGGAAAAATGGCTAAATCTGACAGGTTTGGGTTAGTTTGTTGTTGAATGTAGTACTTAATTAGCTTTTCTACATTCAACAATAATTTTATCAAATTTATGATAGCTGATTGTGTTAAACTGTGGTGGTTTATTTATCGCCCATCTTTAACAAATACCTTTTGATAAATTTATGCTATTTTGTCTGCTAAATCCCAAAATAATAGATATTGGCAATGATTAAAATGTCAAATTTATTGCCAATTTTTGTTAAATTCGTTTAAAAATTAAAAATTTATTGCAAAAAAAACTAAAATTTATATTACAATTAAGCATTTTATTTTAAACAAGGAGTTAATTATGAGTTTAAGCTCAAATTCAGCCAACTGCGTGGAGAGGTTACACTAACTCTCTAAAAAGATCTCTCATATCTATAGTTTGTTCGGCATTCTTACTCACCGGACTAAACGCGGTAAATATCCAAGATGAAACAATTACTTCGGATAGAACCGAAAAAGTTTCAGGTAGTGTTAGCACTGCAAATGATACGCCAGTTATAAATCCTTCACCTAAAATCAACGGCGATGTTGTGATAGACTCTGCGAAGCTATCTTTTGAATCTGCTAGCTCAGGTAATGTTATGCTTGAAATCGGAACTGATAAAGTTAGAAATTTAACTATCCAAAATGGTGGAAACTTAGAAGCGAAATTTATACAGATAGGTGATAAGACTAATTTTACAACTGGCGAACACGAAAAGGGTGCTTTGACAAATGTAGTTGTAAAAGGAAATGGCTCTAAAATTTCATCAGTTGAAAATTTAAGCGTGGATAATGGTAGTTTTAAGATTTTAGATAAAGCCGAAGTAAGCGTTGATGGGCTAGATATTGCAGATGGCAATTATGTTCCTTATATAGCGGTAGTTGAAGTAGATGACGCTACTTTAAATGCTGGCGAAATTTGGTTTGAACGCCCTAGAGCTGAGCTAAATGTAAAAAATGGTGCAAATTTACATGTGGCTGAAGAGTTAGGAACAAAAGGTGTTATCAATGTAGAAAATTCAAATCTTAATGGTAGCAGCATAAGAATTACTGATGGTGGTGTATCTATCACAGATGGCTCAAAGGCTAAATTTACTAATTCTGTAAAAACAGAGGGTGGAACTTTAACTATAGCTGATGATGGAACCGCCCTTGATATAGACGGTTTTTTAAGAGCGGGCCAAAGCAAATACACAGATGAGCTTGGTGTGATCCACAAAGCTGTGGGTGGAAATATAAATATCAAAGATGGCTTCATCACCACTGCAAATTTAGAGATTTCAGATACAAGTTCAGCTAATATCGGTGGCAAAATCGTAACAGAGAATACGAAATTTGATGGCGAAACTACACTAAATAATGGCGCTAATATAAGTGCTGTAAATTTACAAAGTTCTAAAAATTTAACCACTGATAACGTAAATTTAAAAGTCACAGAAAATGTAACTCTTGATGGCAAAACAGAGATTAAAAACTCTACAATTGAAGCTAAAAATCTTAACGCTAGTGGAGAGGCGATTTATGACAATGCTAATTTGAATGCTGAGGATTTTTGCATTTGATTAGGATTTGATGGTAAAATAGCCGACAATGCGGTGCTTGGCTTTGCCCTATCTTACACTTATTTAGATGTTGATGGGGATAAAGGAGACGATTTGGAAGCTGATACTTATCAAGCCTTGCTTTATAGTGATATCTACGCAACTGATGAACTTAAGTTTAACATAATCGCAGGTCTAGGTTTTTTAGAAAATGATGGCGAGAGAAAGGTTTTAGGCAAAACTTTAAAATCAGACTACGACAGCAAATTCGTTCAATTTGGCATTGGTGCATATTATGATATAAATCTAAATGATAGCTTTGCTCTAACCCCGTATCTAAGGGCTGATTATACCCATATCAAAAATGACAGCTACACTGAAAAAGGCGACGACAATTTAGTTTTAAGCGTGGATTCTCAGGATTTTGACAGCTTGATTTTACAAGCCAGGCTTGGCGGAAAATTCATCGTAAGCGATAGATTATCACTTTTTGCATAAGCTGGAATTTTGGCTGAAACATTGGACGATGAAACCGAAATCGACGCTAATTTCGTAAGAGCAACCGATAAATTTAGAGTTACCGCAGACACCGAAAACGATGTTTTAGGCGTGGCTGGAATCGGCATCTCTTTTGCACCAACAAAAGCACTTGAATTAGGACTTGGCTACAAGGGCGAGTTTGGAAGTGACTACGATAACCAAATCGTAAATTTAGGATTTAGCTATAAATTCTAATCACCAAACTTATAAGCTTAATGCTAAAGGGTAAATTTGCCCTTTAGCGTTTATTTAATGCATATTTTTAAAATCTAGCTATAATCTCAAAGTTTTAAATTTACCCACAAAAAATGTATCGGTGGAAAAAAGGATAATAAATGAATAGTTTTACCAAACTTCAAAGCTTACTTCTAATTTTAGACGCAAAAACTCTATCTAAATCCCTTGGCTACGCAAATATTTCAAATTTCATCAAAGCTAGAGACAAAATTGTAAATTCCAAAAATTTAGCTGAATTTTTACACAAAGGGCATTATGATTTTTTGTATAGCTCTAGTGAATTAGTAGAAAAATTAGCGATTTTATTTGAGCGAGCTGTGAGATTACTTCTTTACAACGACCAAAAAGTGTATTTAAAGACTCTTTTATCTATATCGCTACAAATTTCAAAAGACAAAATGAGCCGATTTTTGTTTTGGTAGCATTTCAGTCAAATAGATATATCAACCTAAATTTAGAGATTTTTTACTTTAAAAGTTTAAAAGAGCAAATTCAAATACTTCAAAATTATATAAACGCCTAAATTTATAGGGCGAAATAACTGGTTACAAGGCTTATTTTTGGGTGAAATTTACAACTTTGACACGGAAGGAAATTTGCTTGATGAAAATTTGCGGAGAGTGTAGCGTAGTTAAAATTAATATAGTAAATTAATATATTAATTTATAAAATATACATATTTAACCTATAAATAGCACTTCAAAGCATATATTTATATATATTTATTAAATATATATTAAGATTATTCTAAACAAAAATTTATATAATTACGCAATTTAAATTTTAAGGAAATTTATGGGCTACACACTTTCAGACAAAATCACCAAAGATGATTTTGAGTTTTTGCAAAAAAGTTATGATGATTATCAAAATGGCAAGTTAGACAAAGCAGAGTTTAAAGTCATCAGAGTAAGTTATGGTATTTACGAACAAAGAGAGCTTGACACCTATATGGTTAGGGTCAAAAGCTGTGGTGGAGATATCACAAATGAGCAGCTTTTAGGCCTTGCAAAACTTTCTAAAATATACGCAAACTCAAAACTTCACATCACTACAAGGGGTGGGATACAGTTTCACTATGTGAGGCTAGGTGATATCTGTTCTATCACCAAAGATATCCACGCCCTTGAACTAACTGGCAGGGGTGGCGGTGGAAATACCGTTAGAAATATAGTTTGTGATCCACTTAGTGGCATTGCCAAAGATAGCGTTTTTGATGTTAGAGTTTATGCAAACGCCATCACTTCAAAGATTTTGACCCTTAAAAACTCATATTCACTTCCTAGAAAATACAAGATCTCATTTTCTAGCTCGTCAGCAGACCGCGGTATGGCAACCATCACAGATGTAGGATTTATAGCTACTACTAAAGATGGCGAGATTGGATTTAAGCTCTATATAGCTGGCGGAATGGGCTCAAACCCAACCTTAGGGCTTAAATTTAGAGATTTTATCCCAGCTAGTGAGTGTTTTTTATACGCTGAGGCTATAAAACGAGTCTTTGACAAGCATGGTAACCGCGAAAACAAGCATAAAGCAAGGCTTAGACATTTAAGAAACAAAATCGGCGAAGAGGCCTTGGTAAATTTGATAGAAAGTGAGCTTGAAAATCTTAGAAATAGCGATTTTGATTATTCATTAGAGCTTGAAGAGTCTCTAAATTTAGAGCCAGTTAATGAAGCTAAATTTAAAGAAAAAGATGGTGAATTTCAGATTTGGAAGCAAAGATACCTAAAACTAGCCCTTCAAAACGGCTACTATTATGCATTAATTCCGCTTGGACTTGGTGATATTAAGGCTGATGATGGCATAAACTTAGCCAAAGCCTTACCAAAAAATAGAGACACTCTCACATTCACCACTAAGCAAAACTTAATCATCAAAAACCTAACCATCGATGAGTTTAGAGCTATTTACCCATCCATCAAAGCCATAGCTCCACTTAGCCAAAAACCCAAATTCTTTGCGAATTTAGTGGCGTGTGCAGGGGCGGGAACCTGCCAGTTAGGCATTTGCAAACCGCGTGGGGTTGTTAGCGAGCTGTATGAAAACCTATCCAAAACTGACCTTGAGTTTGACAAATTAGCAGACCTAAAAGTTCAGCTATCAGGTTGTCACAACTCGTGTGCGAACCATCTTATTTCTGATATTGGATTTTTTGGACGAACTAAGAAAAATCTAGGCGTGGCATATCCTGTCTACAATGTGGTAGTTGGGGGATTTGTAGGTGATGAAAGAAGTAAATTTGCCAAAATCATAGCACAAATTCCAGCCTTTTATTTGCCAAATTTTCTCTATGAAGTTTTAAAAGACTACACAAAATCTGATTCTAATTTTGATGAATATTTGCAAAATGGCGGTGAAGAGCGTATTATTGCAATTGCAAACAGTTATCAAGAAATTCCTAGCTTTGATGATGACAAAAGGCCGTATTACGATTGGGGAAGTGATGAGCTATTTAAAGATACGCTAAAAAGTGCAGGGATTGGAGAAGAAAACTAATGCCATTTACTTTGCCAGTAGCTCTTACCTTTAAATACACCTTGCTTGTGGGAGCTTCAAAAGTTGCTAAGCAAAAGCACAAGGTTTTAGCTGATAGTGGTTGGAGCGTTCAAATCGTAGCCAAACATATAGAAGATGAGTATTTTTCTAAATTTGAGGTTTTACAAATAGAGTTAAATGATGAGCTTTTAAAAAGCAAAACGCCCATAAATTTGAGTGAATTTGACACTGTTATTGACGCAAGTGGAGATGAGAGTTTGGGTGAGTTTTTATATAAAAATCGCAAAATTTATGGATATTTGCTAAATGTCGTGGATAAAAAAGAGTATTGTGATTTTTATTTTGGCTCTATTTTAAGGCAAGAGAATCTAAGTGTGATGGTTAGTTCAAGCGGGGCTAGCCCCATCTTAACTCAAGCTATTAGAGACAAAATCGCAAAAATTTTACCTAGAAATTTATCTCTATCTTTGCCAAAACTTACAAATTTAAGGCGTGCTAAAATGAGCGAGAGCGTAAAACTAAAATCAAAAGAGATCTGTGCTAAAAATCTTGGTAAAGTTTTCATCATTGGGTGTGGGACAAATACCGTATCACACTTAACTCTAAAAGCTTATGAAACTCTTCCATTGTTAGATATTATCCTGCACGACAATCTAGTTGGAGATGAAATTTTAGCTTACGCCAAATCTCAAGGCGTGGAGTGCATTAGCGTTGGCAAGAAAAAGGGCTCTCACAGCATAAGTCAAGACGCTATTAACGAACTCATCTTAGCTCACGCAAAGCAAGGAAAATGCGTGGGTAGGCTAAAAGGTGGCGATCCTATCATCTTTGCTAGGGTACATGAAGAGGTTAGTTTTTTAAGGCAAAATGGCGTGGAAGTTGAGCTGATAAGTGGAATAAGCTCAAGTCTAGCGGCACCACTTTTTGGTGGGATTTTGCTAACTCTAAGAGAAGTTAGCTCTGGCGTGATGATAGTTTCAGCTCATCTTAAACATACTATATTTGACGCAAGTTGGCTAGAAATTCTAAAAAGTGGCGATAAGACTCTGGTAGTTTTGATGGCTCATAGTTTTGCTCTCAAAATCACTCAAAAAGCACTAGCTCTTGGTATAGATCTTAGCATTCCAGCAGCTTTTATCTCTAGGGTTGATTATGAAGATCAAAAGACTATAGTAGGAAATTTAGCTAGCCTTGAAGCGATGGCAAAAATGTGTGAAAGACCGGCTATTTTAGTAATTGGCAATGTAGTTGCAAAAAGCGAGTGTATGCCCTTTGTGGGGCAAAAAATTCATATTTAAACTTATCAAGATTCAAATCATTTTAACAAAAAAAGGAAATTTATGAAATTAAAAAACTGGCTTAGTAAAGAGGATAGTTGGGCGATAGTTATAGGGCTGTTTTTGGTGCTTGTGGCTACCTTGCTTTGGGTGGTTGATGGCTTTTGGGTGATAAAACTCATAAGCGTAAAATTTAGCTCGTGGGATAGCTTGAGTTTTAGTGCTACGTTTAAGGGCGTGGGGTTTGTAAATATTATAACACTTTTTGTGTTTTTTATAGTGTGCTTTAGCTTTGTGGCGGTATTTACTGGTAAGGAGCTTAAGAAATTTTACATTGGATTTGGCTTTATTTTTGTGCTTAGTATAGTTGTATTTTTGATATCGGCTAACAAAACTGTTAAAAGTTATCAGATGGAAGCACCTCTAATTGCACTTTTAGTTGGATTGATTATTGGGAATTTTACAACTATTGGCAAAAAATTAGGGGCAAATTTGCTAACTGAGTTCTATGTCAAAATCGGTATAGTTTTAATGGGAGCAACCTTGCCAATAACCCTGCTAGTAAGTGCTGGAGCAGTTGCGATAATTCAGGCTTGTATAATTACTATCATAACTTTTAGCACGATATTTTTTGTGGCGACTAGAATGTTTGGGCTCGATCCATCTTTTGGTGCGACTTTGGGAGCTGGCGGGTCAATATGTGGCGTGAGTGCTGCCATTGTCATCGGAAGTGCAAGTAATGCCAAAAAAGAGCATGTGGGCGTGACTATTAGCATAGTGGTGTTTTGGGCGGTAATTTGGGTGATACTGCTTCCAATCATCTGCAAGGCTTTGGGGCTTGATGCTGGAGTGGCTGGAGCCTGGATAGGAACTAGTGAGTTTGCCGATTCAGCAGGACTTGCCGCAGCTTCTGCAATGGGTGACGAAAGGGCAATAGCAGCCTTTACTCTGATAAAAGTTATTGGTAGAGATATGTTTATAGGGATTTGGGCTGTGTTGGTGGCGTTTTTGTCAGTGGCGTATTGGAACAAACAAGACAACGCTCAAGTAACGCCACGAACGATTTGGGAGAGATTTCCTAAATTTATCATCGGCTTTTTGCTCGCTTCAGTGCTAGTTAGCCTTTTTGTAGTGGGGCTTGATGAAGCGGCTAGTGATGCGTATTCAAAAGAGGTGCTAGGGTCTTTGAAAACTCTAAGAAACTGGGTCTTTACTTGGACATTTTTATGTATCGGTATAACTGCAAGTTTTAGAGATATAATCTCGGTTGGATACAAGCCATTTGTGGCGTTTTGTGCTGGCGTGGTAGTGAATTTACCACTTGGATTTATACTATCAAATTATGTTTTTGTGGATTTTTGGACAAATTTTATGAGATAAATTTAGAGCTTGTGGCACTTTGGTGCCACTCTTGCCCGTTAAGGTGTAAATTTGTAATTTATAAGTATAAATTTAGTAAAATTTAACTCTAAATTTTAAAGATAAAGGACAAATTTGAAAAATCCTACTCAAAAATCCACACCACACAAACTCTTTGAGAGTTCTACCTTTAAAATTTGCTTTTTTATATTTATATTTTTGCTCATTTTGGACTGTTATCAGATTGTATTTGCTAGTATTGAGAGTGTATTTTTTATATTAGATATTGATAATTACGCCTATAAAATCGGCAAAATAGCTGTGCTTAATGGCTACGAGCCATTTATCTATACATCTTTTTATTTTTTTTAAACCTGCTATATTTTCTATGGCTGAGATTTTCTTAAGCGACGAATATAGCGACGGTGGCTGTAGTTATTGCGAGTTTGTTATTTGTGCTAGTTTTAACTAGTGCTATTTTAGTTTTTAGCAAAATCAAAAATCATATACTAAAGGTAGTGGTTTTGGATTGCTGTTTTACGCAATACTTTTTATGCTAATTTACTCTATGATGATAGTTGTGGCTGTGAATTCACGCTTTACATCGCTTGGGCACTTTTTTATGATTAGAGATTTTAGCATCCAGAAGATGCAAATTTGCATCTTAATCGCAGCTTTTATAACTTTGGTTTTTAGATTTTTAATATTTTTCAAATCAAAATATAAAAATAAGCTATTTTAAGTTTTTTATAAAAATTTAATAAAATCTTTAGCTGTAAATTTATCAACTCCAAGCAATTCATCTTCCGCTTCTATAAGCAAGATGAATTGTCTCTGAATGTCTAATAGTATTAATTAGCATTTAGTTGAATTTGTTATAAACTCATTGTGCAAGCAGAATATGATAAAAATTTACAT
>JALFKC010000061.1 GCA_022775765.1 Campylobacter sp.
ATGTAATTTTCAGATAATTTATTTTGCATTTAAGAGTGTAAATTTAGGCGTTTTATCAATAAAGACTTGTAGCTAAACCTACAAGAGCTATTAAAAAGTGTTATGAAGTAAATTTAACTGAAATTTATCTATATACATTTGTATAATCAACACCATCTTTAACAAAACCTATGATATATTTGATGATATAATTGATTATCTGTAAGAGTAAATTTGTTAAATCTACATCTCTTTTTGAATGATATATCTTTTATAGTAAATTTGTTAAATCTACCCATCTTTTTAAAAACCCAACTTATTTTGATAAATCTTCAAAACAAATTTTATTTTATGTGATATAATTGGCATATTTTATTTTTTAAGGATTTAATTTTGGACACGGATAGTTCCGCTTTAATGTTATTTCTCGCAGCACTATTTATAATGCTAAATGCTTTTTTCGTTTTATCTGAATTTGCCATTGTTAAGGTTAGAAAAAGTAGGCTTGAAGAGCTTATCAAAGACAAAGTTAAAAATGCTAAGCTTGCATATGATATCTCAAACTCACTTGATACATATCTAAGTGCTACCCAACTAGGTATCACACTAAGTTCACTTGCACTTGGTTGGATAGGTGAACCAGCTGTTTCAAGGCTGATAGAAGTTCCATTAAGAGAGTATTTTGAGCTAAATGATATAGCCATTCACACAATAGCTTTTGCAATTGCATTTTCTTTAATAACTATACTTCATGTGGTTTTAGGTGAGCTTGTCCCTAAATCTATCGCTATTGCTAAGGCTGAAGAGACTGCACTTTTGGTAGCTAGACCACTTCATCTTTTTTGGGTTATTTTTGCCCCACTTATTAAGGTTTTTGATGTTTTAGCAGGGCTTGCACTCAAGCTTTTTGGAATTGAGAGAACCAAAGAGGTAGCTCACTCTGAAGAAGAGATTAAGATTATCGCTTCAGAAAGCTTAAAAGGTGGTGTTTTAGATATGGTTGAAACCGAACTTATCAAAAATGCAGTTGATTTTAGTGACACTGTAGCCAAAGAGATAATGACACCTAGAAAAGAGATTATCTGCCTTAATAAGCAAAAAAGCTATGATGAAAATTATAAGGTTGTGATTGATTCAAAATACACTCGTTTTCCCTATATCGATGGAAGCAAAGACAATGTGCTTGGGATGATTCATATTAGAGATATTTTACAAAGTAGTGAAAAAGACTTTAATAAAATTGTGCGTAAAATCATCATTGTCCCAGAAAGCTCATCCATTGCTAAGATTTTACCGATGATGAATAAAGAGAGAATTTCAGCAGCTTTAGTTATAGATGAGTTTGGTGGAACTGCAGGACTTTTAACTATGGAAGATATCATAGAAGAGATTTTTGGTGATATCAATGATGAACACGATGCGGGTGACCCTGATTATAAAAAGCTCAATGAAAATAGTTATGAGTTTAAGGGTAGATTTTATATTGAAGATGTTGAAGAGCTAATGGGAATTGAGTTTGATGAAGATACCGAACAGCTTACTATTGGTGGTTATGTATTTAACTTGCTTGAGAGACTTCCTGTAGTTGGTGATAAGATTGAAGATGAAAACTGTTCTTATGAAGTGCTTAAGATGGATGGCAATACAATTAGTCTTTTGAGGGTGAAGAGAAAAGTAGCTAAGTTAGATGATGAAAAGTGATTTAAAATTGCCTCAAGCAAATATTTCTAGCAAATTTTAGCTGAAATATTTGCCTACTATTAAAACCACTAAACATAATTATGATACGCTCTAAAGTTTGGCTAAATTTGTTTTATAAAGGGCTGCTAAATGCTTAATTATACGCACAGGTATTTAGGTTTAATCTTTATTGATATAGATTATAGAAGCACTTAAATTTATGTATTTTAATTAATTTAGTAAAGATTTCTCAAAGGCTAAAAAATGAATTTTAAGTAGTTGATTTAAATATCATTATCTCATCTTTTATTAGCAAAAATAGTTTAAGCTCTCTATCTTTAAATTTTCAAACAGGTTATCTTTGAGTCTCTTGGTAAGATCAAGTTTTGATGATGCTCAAAAGTAAAAGCTAATTATCTGTAAATATTTATTTAGATTTACAGTATTAATCAATTTATTATTTATAAATTGATTAGTTTATGAATATAGATTTTATTTAAATAATTTATTAAATTAGATAAAAATTGTAAAGCAACCCCATTTTTAAGTAGTAATCTATAAAAAATTTGAATTATAATTTAATAACTAATTTACAGCAAAAGTTTTAAAAAGTATAAGTAATTTATAAATCTTTTGGGCAAAAAGCCCAAAAGATTTTAATCTATAAACTCCACAAAAGCCATCTGTGCTGCGTCGCCTCTTCTAAGGCGAGTTTTGATAACTCTTGTGTATCCACCATTGCGACTTGAGTATTTTGGTGCGATCTCATTTACAAGTTTTTTAGTCGCTTCTTTATCTTGAAGTGCCGCAAATACTACCTTGTGAGCATTTGCATCACCAACTCTAGCCCTTGTTATGAGCTTTTCAACATAACCTCTTAGCTCTTTTGCCTTTGGCAAAGTTGTCTCTATTTTCTCTGCATTTACAATCGCTATAGTTAAATTTTTAAGCAATGCAGCACGATGAGAAGAGGTTCTACCTAATTTTCTATATCCGTGATTGTGTCTCATCTATTATTGTCCTTCGCTATTTTGTGTTTTTAACTCATTGAGTTTTTTGATTATCTGATCGACATGCTCAATTTTATCTGCACCACCGACTGGATATCCTATGTCTTCCATAACTGCTTTGATCTCTTCAAGAGATTTTTTGCCCAAATTTTTAAGCTCTTTTAGCTCATTTTCTTCCATAGTAGCAAGCTCGCCAATATAAACAATACCCGCTCTATCTAGGCAATTAAAGCTTCTTGCACTTAAATTTAGATTTGTTACATTCTCAAAAAGTTTTGAATGTTGTGAAGAGGCTGGCACAGCACTTAAAATCATACTTGAGTCTATATTTGCAATACCTGAAAAAACAGATAGCTGTTGATAAAGAGACTCTAAAGCGTTCTTAAACGCCATAGATGGCGAAATTTGACCGTCGGTTGTGATAGTAAAAGTAATCCTTTCATAGTCAGGATTGTCCTCAACAAGCACATTATCTATATCATAAACTGCTCTCTTAACAGGTGTAAAAAATGCATCCAAAGCTATATACTCTTTGTCTATATAGTCTCTTAACTCTTCACTTGGAACATATCCGATACCCTTTTCAACTATGACAGTAAAATTCAGATCAGCATCTTCATTGATAGTAGCCAAATAAGCATCCGGATTAACAATCTCTATGATATCGTTGTTAAGGTCAGCACCCTTTATCTCTTTTGGACCGCTAAAATTATACTCAACTACCTCTCTTTTAGAATCACTTTTTATCTTAAATCTTAAATTTTTTAGATTTATTATAAAAACTGCAACATCCTCAAGCATACCTCTCATACTATCAAATTCGTGGGCTATACCTGCTATTTTGATAGCAGTTGGTGCATAACCAACTGTGCTAGTATAAAGAAGCCTTCTTAAAGGATGGGCTACAGTTACTGCGTAGCCTGTCTCAAAAGGATATGCAATTATTTTTGCTACATTATCACTAACCTGTTCTACATGTATCTCAGTAGGTATATAGGCTGATGTTGTGATTTTTCTCATCTTTATCTCCTATTATTTTGAGTAAAGCTCTACTATAAATCTTTCCTCTACTGGAATAACAACTTCTTCTCTTTGTGGAACTCTTGTAAAAATTCCATATTTTTTATCTTTTTCCACATCAACCCACGCAACAATGCCGGTTTGTGCAGTAAGCTCAATCGCTCTTGTAATTTGAGAATTTGATTTGCTCTTTTCTACTATCTCTATTTTTTGTCCCTCTTTTACACTGTATGATGGGATATCAACTTTCTTGCCATCAACTAAAATATGTCCATGGCTTACTAGTTGTCTTGCGAAGCGTCTAGTAGTAGCAAAACCCATTCTATATACTACATTGTCAAGTCTTTGCTCTAAAAGCTGGATTAAAAGAGCTCCTGTGTTACCCTCTCTTCTAGCTGCCTCTTTAAAAAGTCTAAGAAATTGCTTTTCGCTTATTCCATACATAAATTTAGCTTTTTGCTTCTCTCTAAGCTGTAAGCCATATTCGCTAATTTTTGCTCTTCTTTGTCCATGTTGTCCTGGAGCATAAGGTCTTTTATCAAGAGCACTTTTGCCTGCAAGTCGCCTCTCGCCTTTCATCGCAAGAGAAACCCCAAGGCGTCTTTCTAGTTTTTCAACTGGTCCTGTATATCTTGCCATAAATTTCTCCTATAATTACACGCGGCGGCGTTTTGGTGGTCTGCAACCATTGTGAGCCAAAGGGGTTACATCTTTAAAAGATGTTACTTTTACTCCCTCAATAGCACCTACACTCTTTACAGCGGTCTCTCTACCGCTACCTGGACCTTGAACTTTGATACCAACTTCTTTAATGCCGTGTTCTTTAGCTTTATTCATAGCATCTTCTACCGCTTGTTGAGCTGCATAAGGAGTTGATTTTTTGCTACCTTTAAAGCCAAGCCCACCTGCACTACTCCACGCTATAACATTTCCCATTTCATCGGTAACTGTTACCATTGTGTTGTTAAAACTTGCAGAGATAAACACTATGCCTTTTGCAATACTTTTTCTAACAACTTTTTTTTTAACTACTTTTCTTTTTGCCATTTAAATTCCTTAATTGCTAGCAGCGCCTACAGTTTTGCGCTTACCTTTTCTAGTTCTAGCGTTAGTTTTGGTTTTTTGACCACGAACAGGAAGCCCTTTTCTGTGTCTTAAACCTCTATAACTACCTAAATCCATTAAAGCTTTGATATCCATAGCCACGCTTTTTCTAAGATCACCCTCAACCACATAGTGTTCTTGAATCTCTTTTCTGATAGCCGCAGCCTCATCTTCGCTTAGTTCATGAACTCTCTTGTCATAAGAAATTCCAACAGCATCAAGAATCTTTCTTGATGTAAATAGCCCAATGCCATAAATATAGGTTAGGCCGTATTCGATTCTTTTTTTCTTTGGTAGATCTACACCTGCTATACGAGCCATATCTTATCCTTGCCTTTGCTTATGTCTTGGGTTTTCGCAAATAATGCGAACTATACCTTTGCGTTTGACAATTTTACATTTGTCACACATCTTCTTTACAGAAGGACGAACTTTCATACTAGTCTCCTAAAAAAATTTCCACTTTTTATTCAACTGCACCAGGTTTGATGAAGTTCAAACCAACTGTTTTCAAAACAGTGGTGATTTTGAAAACACTTCTTCACACAGTTAGTTGCAAAGCTTTGATTATATCTAAAATTTGCTTTGATTTTACTTATAAATTATTTGTATCTATAAGTGATTCTGCCTTTATCTAAGCTATAGGGTGTGAGTTCAACTTTAACTCTATCACCAGGCATAATCTTAATGTAGTGCATACGCATTTTGCCCGCTATGTGACACAAAATCACATGCTTATTGTCAAGTTCTACTTTAAAAGTAGCATTTGGCAGTGCTTCTATCACATTGCCATCTATCTCTATGACATCATCTTTTGCCAAGCTCTCTCCTTTCATATGAATTTGATGTTAGGATCGCTATTATACAAAAATTTAAATTTATTTAAACTTAAAATTGATTGAAAATAAGCTAAATTTTAGGTTGTTCGCTTAAATTTCATTTGCTAATTTTTGTGGAAGCATTTATTAAATAGTCGCATTATTAAGCAATTTTATCAAAAGGAATAGTATGAAAATCAAAATTTTAATTTTAAGTCTAGCAACGCCATAGCTTTAAACGCTAACAGCCATAGCACTCATATGGGTAGCACAGATAGCGGTTTTAGTGGATAATGACAAATATGCACCAAGCAATGTATAATCAAGAAATGAAATTTAACGGAAGTGTTGAAGAGGATTTTTTTGCAAATATGATATCTCATCATCAAGGAGCTGTGGATTCTGTAAAAAGTCTATTAAAGTATTCAAAAGATGAAAACATTAGACAAATCGCCAAGCAAATTATCGCCGATCAAGAAAAAGAGATTGCCGAATTTAGAAAAATTTTGCAAAACAAATCATATTAAACTACCCAAATAAAAAAAGGTGACTACGCGACTTTTATTGATGAACAAAAAAATTGCAATGGATAAAATGATGATAAATATGGCAAATATCGCCCCTAGTGCAAATTTAGACGCTGACTTTTTAAAAGCTATGATGCCACATCATCAAGGTGCAATTGAGTCTTCAAAGAGCTTGTTAAAATACTCAAAATATCCAAAAATCAGAGCAATTGCTGAGAAAATCATAAGTGACCAAGAAAAAGAGATTGAAAATTTTCTTTTTATTTTAAACACAAAATAGTAATTTAGCCCAAAATTTGGGCTAAATTTAAGCCTTATTACTTATTCAAATCTCTTTTTTTAGCAAAAGATAACAAAATAAAAACAAGCTTATAAATCCTAAAAACCAAAACATATTTGAATAGCCAAAGCTTGTAGCTATTACTCCACCTATCATTGCCCCAAATCCAATTCCAGCGTCAAATCCAACCAAAAATGTAGAATTTGCCACCCCCTTTTTCTCTTTGGGGGCCGAAACTATAGCCATAGTTTGAAGCGAAAGCTGAATTGACCCAAATCCAAAACTAAAAAACGCCGCACTGATTATTAGATCCCAAAAACTATCCAAAAGTGCTAAAATCACAAGTGAGATTATAAAAAATGGAAATGAGATTATTACAACTTTGTAATGCCCTATTTTATCAACCAAATATCCGCAAAGTGGTCTTGAAAGAGCCAAAACAATTGCATAAGCTACAAAAAACATTCCTACATTTTCAATATTTTTAGAGTTTGCATAAAGCACTACAAATGTTACCAAAGCCCCATAGCTAACAGATAAAATCGACATAATAATAGTTGGAAAAATAGAGGTCTTTTCAAAAAGAGATTGCAGATTTAGCGGGTGTTTTGCTCGCAAGCGAAAAAACGGCTCACGCTGTAAAATTTGTAAAACAAATACCGCCAAAGATGATAAAAACGCCAAAAAGCAGCTAACATAAGCAACCAATGAAAATCCGCCCTTTTGCATAAGCCAAAGCCCAAAATATGGCCCAATGGCAAGTGAGAATGCTAAAGCTAAGGTAAAAACCGCCATTCCCCTACCAAAATAGCGTTTGGGAATAATATCGCTTGCGATGGTGTTGTTGGCCGTGCTTACAATCCCCCAACCAACTCCGTGAATTAGCCTAAAAATAAAAATCACCAAAAGTGAAGTAAAAATATTAAAGCTAAAAACTGAGATTATAAAGATAATACCACCAAGATAACAAACCCACCATCTACCATATTCATCCAAAATTTTGCCACAAAATATCCTAAGAAGTATCGCCGCAAGTGCAAAAAACATATGAATTACGCCTATGCTCCACTCTTTTGCACCGAGATTTTCTAAAAATATAGGAAAAGTTGGCATTAGAAGCTGAAAAGCGGTAAATAGTAAAAAATTTGCAAAAGTTATAAGCAAGAGCTTTTTTATCCAAGACATCAATCTAATCAAATTTAACTCCAAAACAGCACTATATTTTAATAAAAACTCTCATTATACTATAAAAAATTGTAAGTTATCTTAGATAACAATAGTATTTTTTGTGTTTTAAAACTTTATAAATTTAATGTCGCTTTTTTGTCACTATATATTGTGAATTTGCCAGTTTTAATTGCAAATATATGTTATGAAAGCTCAAATTATTTATACAATAAACAAAGCAAAATAGTCCCATCTAGTTTCATTTTTTATTTTAATTATTTTATAATTAATAGTTTTATTATTTAAGCAAATTTAGAGAATTTTATGCCATAGCTTAAAGATTATAATTTAAAATCTTGCTAAATTTATAAAAAGTAACCTAAATATCTATAACTATTTTAGTGGTTGAGATTTATAATAACTATAAGAGATTTAGCCATAAATTTTAAGCCAATTAAGCTTGACTTAAAATTTCAACTTTATTATCCCAAACAGCAACGCAGTGCTCGTAGTGGCTTGTTCTAAGTCCATCCTCACTAGTTACTGCCCAGCCATCTTTTGCGACAATTGGCTTACCGCTTTTTTGACAAATCATCGGTTCAATGCAAAATACCATTCCATTTTTTATCTTTGGACCAGCTTTTGGATTGTGTCCTTCTAAATAGTTTGGAATCTCTGGTTCTTCGTGCGGTTTTTTGCCTATACCGTGTCCACAAAATCCCCTAAGTGGCACAAATCCGCGTTCCAAAATAAACTGCTCGATCGCGTAGCTTAACTCTTTAAAGTGCATACCAACTTTGATACTTTGTATGCCATAATAAAGTGCGTCTTTGCTGCAAGCTATTAACGCTTCATCTTGTTTTGAAATCTCACCAACTGGGTAAGTTCTAGCACTATCACCATAGTAGCCATTTAATCTCACACCAAAATCCACACTTACTATATCGCCATCTTTTATAATTGTTTTGTTTGGAATGCCGTGAATTACGACTTCGTTTAGGCTTATGCAAGCTGCATTTGGAAAGTCATAAAGGCCTTTAAACGCTGGCGTTGCACCATCAAAACTAAGTATCATATCTTCGCAAAATTTATCAATTTCAAGCAAACTAAGGCCTGGCTTGATGAAGCTATGAAGCTCATCAAGCACTTTGGCTGTAATTTTGTTTGCAACTCTTATACCATCTATATCTTTTTTTTGTTTAAGAGTTATTGCCATTTTATAAACCTACTGACCCTAAAGTCTCATATCTATCCATATATCTTTGAGCTTCGATTTTTCTCATAGTATCAAGTGCAACTGAAACCACAATAAGCACCGAAGTTCCACCAAACGCAAACGGCACGCCTGCAAATTTGGCTAATATCCAAGGAATTGTTGAGATAAGCCCTAAATAGATTGAACCCCAAAAAGTAAGCCTGCCGGCTACATCATTTAAAAATGTCGCTGTGCTTTCTCCCGGTCTAACGCCTGGGATAAATCCACCTTGCTTTTTTAGATTTTCGCTAATATCTTTTGCATTAAACGCGATTGAAGCGTAAAAATAGGCAAAAAACACAACCAAAAGAAAGGTTAAAAGGTTAAAAGCGTATCCATTTGGACTTAAAAAGTCATTTACTTTTTGAAGATATGGATTTGTGCTAGCTTGGAAAATAGTTGCTGGAAACATCAAAATCGCACTAGCAAAAATAGGCGGAATTACACCACTTAAATTTACCTTAATAGGGATATAATTCATTATCCTTTTGCTCTGATTTTGCATTAAAACTTTTCTTGAGTAAGAGATAGGAATTCTTCTCTCACCAAGCTCTACAAATATAACAAATATAATGGTAGCTATAATTATCAAAAAGATAAATAACGCCGCTATGAAGTTTAATTCACCAATACTGATATTTGTAAAAGTATTGTAAATTCCACTAGGTATTCCGCTTACAATTCCTGCAAAGATTATAAGGCTAATACCATTTCCTATACCTTTTTGAGTGATTTGCTCACCTATCCACATAAGAAGCATAGTTCCTGCAAGCATAGAAAAACAAGCTATCAAAATGAATAAATTTGTATTTATCATAATAGCACTTTCACCAACCCCACCTGTCATATTGCTAAGTCCCATACTAACGCCAATGGCCTGCACGAGAGTTATAAAAACAGTAGTAACGCGGATGATTTGCATATATTTTTGCATACCATCTCGCTCTTTTTTGAGTTGTTTTAAATTTGCAAAAGTTGCAGATAAAAGCTCCATTATGATCGAAGCGGTGATGTAGGGCATAATCCCAAGAGAGATTATACTAAGCCTCTCAGCTGCCCCACCGCTAAACATATTAAACATTCCAAACGCATTTGAGCTATTCTCGTCAAAAAATGCCTTGATAACATCGACATTGACGCCTGGAACGGGCACATAAGCCAAAAGTCTATAAGCAAGCAAAAACCCAAGTGTTACTAAGATTTTGTTGCGTAGTGAATTATTCATTATTTTAATCCACTAACGCTTATATTTTCATCTTTGATTTTAGGGGCTAGATCTTTTGCACCAGCTCCTATGATTTTGACTTTTTTAACACTATTTGAGAATTTATGCACTGTTTTTAAACTATCAAGTGTGATCTCATCAAGCTCAGCAATAGCTGGAGCTTTTTGTAAATTTATAGCGTAAGGTTTAACAAATTTAGAGATAAACCCTACTTTTGGTAGTCTTCTTTGAAGTGGTTGTTGGCCACCCTCAAAGCCTCTTTTTTCGTTATAACCAGTTCTTGCAGTTTGACCTTTGCCACCTTTTGTAGCTGTCTTACCCCAGCCACTTCCTTGACCACGCCCTATTCTTTTTTTGCTATGAGTTGAGCCTTGTGCTTTTTGTAAATTTTCTAATCCCATACCTTATCCTTTTAGTTTGCTAAGAGCTTTCATAGTCGCTCTTACAACATTTGCTGAGTTGTTTGAACCAAGAGATTTAGTAAGTATGTCTTGGATTCCTGCTAACTCAAGCACAGGTCTTGTTGAACCACCTGCGATAACGCCGGTTCCTTCGCTAGCTGGTTTTAAAAGTATCCTACTAGCGTTGTATTTAATCTCAATATCGTGTGGAATAGTCGAACCACTCATCTTAACTTCTATGATATTTTTGAATGCGTCATCAACTGCTTTTTTGATAGCATCAGGAACTTCTTTACTTTTTCCAAAGCCATATCCTACAAGCCCTTTTCTGTTGCCAATAACTACAAGTGCTGTAAATCTAAATCTTCTACCGCCTTTTACGACCTTTGTAACTCTGCCTATATTGACGATTACTTCTTCGAATTCTTCTCTATTGTATTTTTCCATAATCATTCCTTTTAGGTTATAGCTTGATGCCATTTTCTCTTAAAGCATCAGCAAAAGCAGCAACTACACCGTGGTATAGATAACCGTTTCTATCAAATACAACTTCAGCGATACCTTTTTCGTTTAACTTAGCTGCGAAATCTTTTGCTAAAGCTGCAGCACCTTCTTTGTTTGATTTAATTCCAAGTTTTACACCACTACTCGCACAAATTGTAACACCATTAACATCATCAATTGCTTGAACGAATAAATTTCTATTTGATTTAAAAATAGAAACTCTTGGATTTGCTACACACCCTGAAATTTGAGATCTAATTTTTCTTTTTCTTTTTGCTCTTAAAGCAAGTTTTTTCTTTAATATATTTGATGTCATACTCTATCCTTATTTCTTAGATGTTTTACCGGCTTTGCGGATGATACGCTCATCAACATACTTAACTCCTTTGCCTTTATATGGCTCAGGTGGTCTAAACTCTCTTAAATTCGCAGCAACTTGACCAACTACTTGTTTATCAGGGCCTGCAACTGTAATTATGTTTTTCTCAACTGTAATATTAACATTTTCAGGAATTTCATAGTTAATCGGATGTGAAAACCCTAAATTTAACTCCAAAACTTTACCTTTAACAGCAGCTCTATAACCAACTCCATTAACCTCAAGTTGTTTTTTAAAACCATCGGTTAAACCTACTATAACATTATGTGCTAATGCCCTATAAGTTCCCCAATATGCTTTACTCTGTCTATCTTCGCCTTTTGGTGCAAAAACCAAATGAGCATCTTCAAGACTAACACTTACATGACCTTTTGTATCAAGCTCTCTAACAAGATTGCCTTTTTTAAACTTGATAACACTACTATCTAAACTTACATCCACGCCGTTTGGTATGGATATAGGTTGTTTTCCTATTCTTGACATTATTTTCCTTTTTACTTGTCTAGGGTATGTCTACTTTTAAGAATGGATACCACAATACCATAAAAAGCAGAGCTGACTCATTTATCACCAAATGGTGCAAACAACTTCACCGCCAATACCAGCTTTACTCGCTTCCATACCGCTCATAACACCTTTGCTGGTAGATACTATAACTGTTCCATAGCCATTTTTAAATCTTCTAATCTCATCTTTACCTTGATAAATTCTTCTACCTGGTTTTGAGATTCTTTTGATTTCGTTAATGACGCTTGCACCTTTTTCATCGTATTTTAAAACAACATTGATGAATTTTTTGTTGTTTTCTTCTACGATATTAAAACTCTCTATATAGCCTTTTTCTTCCAAAATTCTCAAAGTCGCCTCAACAACTTTTGAGTGAAGAAGTTGAGTTGTTTCGAGTTTTCTAAGGCTTGCATTTCTAATACGAGTTAGTCCATCAGACATTATATCACTTAACATAACTTCCCCTTACCAGCTTGATTTCTTTAGGCCTGGGATAAGTCCCTCATTAGCCATTTTTCTAAGGCAAACCCTGCAAAGCCCAAAATCTCTATAAACTGATTTTGGTCTTCCACAAATTTGGCATCTTGTATATGCACGCGAGCTAAATTTTGCTTTGCGATTTGCTTTAGCTATCATTGATTTTTTTGCCATATTATTTTCCTTTTGCAAAAGGTACGCCATATAACTCTAAAAGCCTAAATGCCTCTTTATCGCTATTTGTCGTAGTAACGATAGTTATATTCATACCGTGAGTTTTTAAAATTTTATCATACTCAACTTCTGGGAACATTAGCTGTTCATCAAGACCAAAATTATAATTTCCTCTGCCATCAAATCCTGTTCTTGGAAGGCCACGGAAATCTTTAACTCTTGGCAAGGCTACGCTTATAAGCTTATCTAAAAATACAAGCATATTCTCTTTTCTTAATGTAACTTTTATACCAACAGGAAATCCCTCTCTAACCTTAAAGCCTGCGACTGATTTTTTAGCATTAACGCTTAGTGCTTTTTGACCAGCTATCAATGAGATGGTATCCACCATATTTTGCAATACTTTTTGGTCTTTTGCACTCTCTCCAGCTCCAACACTTATCACAATTTTATCAAGTGCTGGAATAAGCATAGGATTTTTGATGTCAAATTCATCTTTTAAAGCCGGTCTTATATTCTCAGTGTATCTAGCTTGTAGTCTATTCATATCTTACTCCTCAACCTTTGCTACATTTGAGATATGTATCGGCATCTCTTTGTTTGTAAAGCCACCTTGTGGATTATCTTGGGTTGGTTTTACAGCCTTTTTAGCTACATTGCAATCCTCAACAATCACTTGAGACTTTTTAGGAAATACAGCCTTTACAATGCCTGTTTTGCCCTTATCATCTCCTGCGATGATTTTGACCTCATCGCCCTTTTTTATCTTAAATTTAACCGCCATTATAATACCTCCGGAGCAAGCGAGACGATTTTCATAAATCCGCTATATCTTACTTCTCTACCAACTGGTCCAAATATACGAGTTCCAACTGGCTCTTTTTTGCTATCAAGCACAACTGCTGCATTATCATCAAATCTGATTAATGAGCCATTGCCCCTGTGAATCTCTTTTTTGGTTCTAACAACGACAGCTTTTACAACTTGTCCTCTTTTGATTTTTCCATTTGGAAGAGCTTTTTTAACTGAGCAAACTATAATATCACCAACTGTTGCATATCTTCTTTTGCTACCGCCAAGCACTTTTATGCACATTAGCTCTTTTGCACCACTATTGTCAGCAACCGCAAGTCTAGTAAAACTTTGTATCATTACTCAACTCCTGTTTTCAAAATTGCTTTTAAGCGGAAAGATTTTCTAGCACTTAGTGGTCTGCATCCTACAGCTAAAACTGTGTCACCTACATTTGCTATATTTTTCTCATCGTGAATAAGATATTTTTTAAATTTCTTAACAAATTTTCTATATCTTGGGTGCATAACTCTTCTTTCAACCAATACTGTGATTGTTTTATCTCCCGCTTTTTTAACTACGACACCGTGAATTTCTTTTGCTTGTGCCATTTTACGCCCCTTTACCTGCATTGATAGCAGTATTTATTCTTGCAATATCTTTTCTAACTTCTTTGATCTCGCCAGTATTTCTTAACTGCATAGTTTTTAGCTGACGCCTAAGATTAAAAAGCTGAACTTTTTTCTCTTTTAGTAGTGAGTTTAACTCATCTAAGCTTTTATCTTTTATATCAGTATAGTTCATTTTCACTTTCCCTTGTCACAATTTTTGTTTTAAATGGTAACTTGTGAATAGAAAGAGTTAGAGCTTCTCTTGCTAATTCTTCATCTGCACCGGTCATCTCAAATATAATCCTACCTGGTTTTATATTCATAACCCACTCTTCAACTCCTGCTTTACCTTTACCCATACGCACTTGAAGTGGTTTTTTGGTAAGTGGTTTATCAGGAAAAACTGTAATCCAAACTTTTGCTTGTCTATTAACGCGTCTTGTCATCGCAATACGAGCAGCTTCTATTTGGCGTGAGTTGATTCTACCAGCTTCCACAGCTTTTAAGCCGATGTCACCATAACTAAGGCTAGTTCCCCTGGTTGCATAACCACGGTTTCTGCCCTTCATCATTTTACGATATTTAGTTCTTTTTGGCATCAACATAATTATCTACTCCTTCTTTGTCTGCGAGATTTTTTTGGAGCCTCTTCAGTTTTTTCGGCTTGAATTCCTTTTTGCAAAACTTCACCTTTAAATATCCACACCTTAACACCTATATTTCCATAAGTAGTGTGAGCTTCAGCAAAACCATAATCAATCTTTGCTCTTAATGTGTGAAGTGGAACTCTACCCTCAAGATACCACTCAGTTCTTGCCATTTCAGCACCACCAAGTCTTCCTGCAACTGAAATTTTTATACCTTTTGCACCAGCTTTTTGTGCATTTTGTATAACCTTTTTCATCGCTCTTCTAAAAGCAACTCTGCGTTCTAACTGCATAGCAACATTTTCCGCTGCAAGTTGGGCTGAGCTACCTGATTTTCTCTCTTCTTTGATGTTGATTGTTATATCTTTACCAACCAATTTAACAACTTCATTTCTTAAATTCTCAACTTCGCTACCTTTTTTGCCTATGATAATACCAGGTCTTGCAGCTACTATGGTTACGCGAATCTTTTTAGCTGTTCTTTCAACTATGATTTGGCTAACACCTGCGTAGTAAAGTTTGTTTTTAAGAAATTTTCTTATCTTATAATCTTCTTTAATATTTTCAGGAAGAACTTCTTTTGATGGAAACCATCTTGATTCCCAATTTCTATTGATACCAAGTCTCAAACCGATTGGATTTACTTTTTGTCCCATCTTACGCTTCCTTCTTTGTTGGTTTAGCTACTTCAACTAATATATGTGAAGTTGGTTTTCTAATCCTGCTTGCACTTCCCCTAGCTCTAGGTCTAAATCTTTTTAGCACAGGACCTGCATCTACTCTGCAACTTTTTACTATCACCTCTTCTGGTTCATAGCCACCATTTGCAACTGCACTTGAGATAGCGTTTGCTACATATTTTGCACCGCGATTTGGCATAAAACTAAGACTAGCAAGTGCAAGTTCAGCATTCATACCTTGGATTTCATCTGCTATGAGTCTTGTTTTTGTAGGTGATAATCTTACAAATTTAATTATTGCTTTACTCATTATCTACCCTTATTTACCTATTTTCTTTTGCACAGAACCTCTGTGACCTTTGAAGGTTCTAGTCGGTGCAAATTCACCCAATTTATACCCTATGTGGTGTTCTGTTACATACACAGGTATAAAACTTTTTCCGTTATGAACATTAAATGTAAGCCCTATCATTTCAGGAACTATTGTGCTTCTTCTAGACCAAGTTTTGATAGGTTTATTGTCATTAGCTTTTTTTGCTGCCAATGTTTTTTTCATTACATGATCATCAACAAAAGGACCTTTTTTAAGCGATCTAGCCATTATTTACCTTTCCTTCTTGATATTATAAGCTTATCACTAGCTTTTTTACGGCGAGTTTTAGCACCTTTAGTTGGTTTGCCCCATGGTGTAACAGGGTGACGACCTGAGTTTTTCTTGCCTTCACCACCACCGTGTGGGTGATCTACTGGGTTCATAGCACTACCTCTTGTTTGAGGGCGAATTCCCCTATGGCGATTTCTACCAGCTTTTCCTATAACTACATTTGCCCACTCTTCATTGCCAACAACACCTATTGTTGCCATGCACTCTGCTAGAACTCTTCTCATCTCACCGCTTGGAAGTCTAAGTATTACATATTTTTCTTCCTTGCCAACAAGTTGAGCGTATCCACCAGCTGAGCGAGCCATTTGAGCACCTTTGCCCGGTTTTAACTCGATATTGTGCAAAATTGTTCCAACTGGAATGCTTTTTAGCTTCATAGCGTTACCAACTTTGATATCAAGCCCACTCTCAGCAGAAGCTACTATGTCGCCAACTTTTAATCCGCTTGGATGGATAATATATCTTTTTTCACCATCAGCATATGATAAAAGTGCAATTTTGCAGTTTCTATTTGGGTCATATTCAACCGCTTCAACTTTAGCAGGAATGCCAAATTTCTTTCTTTTAAAATCAATAATTCTATAGAGTTTTTTAGCCCCAGCTTCTTTATGACGGCTTGTAATTCTACCATTGTGATTTCTACCAGCAGTGGCAGGAATTTTTACAAGCAAACTTCTAACACTTGCTTTGGCTGTGATATCTTCACTGCTAAGACCAGTCATAAATCTTCTGCTTGGAGTATATGGTTTATATGTTTTTATTGACATATTACGCTCCTATATTTTCTAGGCTAACGCCATCAGGTAGTTTGACATAGAATTTTTTATAATCTTCTCTAACGCCAACTCTGCCTCTAAATCTCTTAACTTTTCCGTCCATTCTTAGAGAATTTACCCTAAGTGGAGTTATACCAAAATACTCTTTTAAAATTTGTTTTAGCCTATTTTTGGTCATACTTGGTGATGTTTGTATAACAACCATTCCACCTTCTTGAAGGCCTAGAGTTTTTTCTGTATAAATAATAGTTTTTATATCTGTTATATCCGCCATCTTAGCCCTCTTTTATTATATTTTCTAATGCGTCTTTTTCTATGATAACCGCACTATAAACTGCTACTAAATAAGCATTTATCTCACTAGCATCAATCACATAGCAATTTGATAAATTTCTATAAGCAAGTATAGTTTTGCTATCAAGCTCATTTTTTACAATCAGTGCGTCTCTTACACCTAATTTGGCTACCACGTTAGCTGCGTCTTTGGTTTTGCCTGAAGCTACTGCAAGGCTAGATGCTACCAAAAGCTTACCATCGTTTGCTTTGTCAGCTAGTGCTCTATCAAGAGCTAGTCTTTTTTGCTTTTTATTGATCTTTTGAGTGTAGTTTCTATCATTTGTTGGGCCAAACGCAACTGCACCACCTACCCAAACATTAGTTCTAGTTGAACCAGCTCTAGCACCGCCTCTACCTTTTTGACGCCATGGCTTTTTGCCACCACCACTTACTTGTGAGCGGCTTTTTGTGTGGGCTGTGTTTGCACGACAAGCAGCAAGATAGCTTTTGACATATAGATATAAGTTGTGCGGATTAACTTCTGCATAAGATGCAGGCAAGTCAAGCTCGCTTACTTTTTCTAAATTTTCGTTTAAAACAGTTATTTTACTCATTTAACTATCCTTACTTTACCCATTGCACCATTAAATCCTGGAGTGCTTCCTTTTAATACCAAAACACCATTATCCGCATCAAATTTAACAACTTCATTTTTAACAGTAACTTTGTGATTTCCTGTTTGACCAGCCATTTTCATACCTGGTTGAACGCGTCCTGGCCATTCACAGTTTCCTATTGAACCGTGGCGACGATGAAATCTACTACCGTGGCTTTTTGGACCACCTGCAAAACCGTGTCTTTTCATAACGCCTTGATAACCTTTACCTTTGGTGTTAAAACTAACTTTTAGAGTTTTAGCCTCATTTAGTGCTGAAACATCTTGGTCACCAACTTCGCTATTTGACACTTCTAAAGTTACAAATTTGTTAAACTCGCCACTTAGATTGTATTTTTTTTGTTGTCCTAAAATGGCTTTGTTCTTTGCTTTTCCTTTTGCATAAGCAACTATGGCCTTACCGTTTTCTCCAACTTCGCAAACTTTTGCATTTATAATTTTAAGTAGCGTTACAGGAGTGCTAACTGTGCCGATAGTTCTGCTCATGCCTATTTTTTCTACAATATATTCCATAACTTTATCCCTTATTTGCCCATTGCACGAACTTCGACATTAACCTCAGGGGCTAGGTCAAGTTTTGTAAGCGAATCAACTGTATCAGGAGTCGCTGCTACGATATCAAGCATACGGGCGTGTATTCTCATCTCAAACTGCTCTCTTGAGTCTTTGTTAATGTGTGGAGATTTCAAAACTGTGTAGCGTTTGATTTTTGTAGGCATAGGCACTGGGCCACGAACATCTGCGCCTGTTCTTTTGACAGCTTCTACTATTGCTGCAACTGTGCGATCTAGAACTCTATGGTCATAAGCTTTTAACTTCAACCTAATTCTTTCCATTGTTTTTCCTTTAATAAAGAACTTGTTACAACTCGTAACCTTTTAAAATAAAAGATTGTGATTATATAGAATTTAAGTTTGAATGTCAATAATTTAGCGTTTTTGGATGAAATTTATCTCAATTATTTCCTTATTAAAAGGACATAATTGAGATTTAGACTAAATTTAGCCTAGAAATTCTAAAAATCAAAAATTTGAAATTTATTTCCTTTTAAAAAGGAATATATTATAATTCTTAGATGGAAGAGATTTTAGAGTATTTTTATCAAAACAGACCAATAGCTAAAAATTTTATCGTCAGAAAACAGCAAATTTCATCCCCAAAAACGCTAATAAAAGGTGCGATCAACTCGGGAAAAACCTATATAATGCTTGATTATTTGGATAAATTTGACGATAAAAGCGTGCTTTATATTGATTTTAGTGATATAAAAGCTCAAAATTTATCTATAAATTTAGTTAATGATTTTATAAAAAAACATAGTGATATAGAGATTTTAGCCCTTGATAGTGTCTGTGACGCTCTTAGCGTGCAAAATTTGCCAGATTTAAACTCTATAATTGTGGCAACTCGTAAAAACTCGCTTAATATTCCAAATTTTACAGATCTTAAAATTCACCCGCTTGATTTGGAAGAATTTATAGCATTCGATAGAAAAAATAGCGATACAAGTGCAGTTGTTGGGGCGTTTTTATTAACTGGCGGTGGGCTTTGGAACTCATTTTTGCAAAGTAGCAAAATAAGTGAATTTGAACAAATTTTGCTAAAAGCAAATTTAAGCCAAAATGAGCTTTTGGTTTTGAAAAACTGTCAAATTCACCAGCCATTTAGTGCAAACAAAATTTATCAAACCCTAAAGCAAAACTACAAAATCTCAAAAGATAGCGTTTATGGTGCAGTTGCAAAACTTGAAGATGAAAACTACATAAATTTCTTGCCTAAATTTGACGAAGAAAATGCGGCTAAAAAGCTCTATTTTTCGCATTTTAGCTTCAAAGATACGCTAGATTTTAAAAAAGAATTTAGCAAAAAAATGGCAAATGCTCTTTTTTGTGAGCTTTTGGCTTATGGCGATCAGATTTACTATACAAAAGAGCTTGATTTTTTTATCCCAGGTAAGAATTTAGGCTTTTTGGTTATCCCTTTTAGTGCAAATGAGTTTGTGTTTTTGCGCTTTAAAAAGCTATTTGAAAGGCTAAAATCTCTTAAAATTTCGCGTCTAAAGGTTATAAGTATGGCAAATGAAGGGCGTCTTAGCATTCAAGGGATAACTTGCGAAATTGAGCCACTGTGGCGATTTGCACTTAGTATTTAAAGGATAAAATTTGCAAAAAATTTGTGGAATTGACGAAGCTGGTAGAGGATGTGTGGCTGGGGATTTGTGCGTTGGGGCGTGCGTAATAAACTCAAGCATTTTAGGATTAAACGACAGCAAAAAGCTCTCTAGCAAAAAAAGAGAGATTTTGTTTGATGAGATAACTCAAAAATGCGAGTTTTTAATTCTTACATATTCGCCTTTACAAATCGATGAAATAGGGCTTAGTTGGTGTTTAAAAGACGCACTTTTAAAGATAAAAAACCACTTTTTAGAGTGTGAGTTTATCTACGATGGCAATACAAGCTTTGGGGTTAGTGGTATCAAAACTCTCATAAAAGCTGACGCTCAAGTGCCTGAGGTTAGTGCAGCAAGCATTTTAGCAAAAGTTACAAGGGATAAAAACTTAGCCAAGCTTGCCCCACTATATCCGCAGTATGACTTTAACTCCAACAAAGGATATTGCACCAAATCTCACATTGAAGCGATCAAAAAATATGGATTATGTGAAGTCCACCGCAAAAGCTACAAACTCAAAGCCTTAGAAAAATCACTCTTTGACTAATGAAATTTGAGTTTGTGGCTACTTAAATTTTAGCAAATCGCTTTGAATTTAGGCTAACAAAAATCATAAAATTATGTAATTGTTACAAATTTACACAGTTAAATAATTATATATCATAACTTTAAAACTATGAATTTCATACAAATTTGTTAAATTTATCAAATTTTTGCCATTTTAAACTATTAATATGGTGCAAAATCGCTCTCAAGCTTAAAAGCAGCTCAAATTTTTTTATTAGTTAAAAAATTTTTATTAAATTTAGGTGAATTTATCTATATAATCTAAGTTAAAGATAAAATTATTTTACTTTTATTGTCTTTTAGAGTTTATAATCCCTAGATATGAGATTTAATGCTCTTTAAAATAGCATTATTTAATAATATGTGAGATAATTACAATAAAAGGAAAAACTATGAAAGCAAGCGATTTATTTGTCAAAGCTTTAGAAAATGAAGGTGTTGAGTATATTTTTGGGATTCCAGGTGAAGAAAATCTTGATCTATTAGAGTCTCTAAGAACTTCAAAGATTAAATTTATAATCACACGCCACGAACAAGCTGCAGGCTTTATGGCTGCGACTTACGGTAGGCTCACAGGCAGGGTTGGAGTGTGCCTTTCAACCTTAGGGCCAGGTGCTACAAATCTAGTCACCGCAGCCGCATACGCCCAACTTTGTGGCTTTCCAATGCTGATGATAACAGGCCAAAAACCGATCAAAAAATCAAAGCAAGGTAGATTTCAAGTAATTGATATTGTAAGTATGTTAAGACCAATCACCAAATATACAACTCAAATTGTCAATGCCAACAATATCGCCCCAAGCGTTAGAGAGGCGTTTAAGTGTGCTACTATGGAGCGCCCTGGTGCTGTGCATATAGAACTACCTGAAGATATCGCAAGAGAAGAGGTGGAACATAAGCTTTATCCTGTGATTAATAGCGTCTTTGCAAGAGCCACAGATAGCGTTATTTACTCAGCCGTTAAGATGATAGAGAGTGCTAAACGCCCGCTTCTTTTGATAGGGGCTGGTGCAAATAGAACGGATGCGAGCAAAGAGCTTACTCGATTCGTGCAAAAAACTGGAATTCCATTTTTTACTACTCAAATGGGAAAAGGTGTTATCAATGAAGATAGCGAAATTTGCCTAAGAACAGCTGCTTTATCAAGCGATGATTTTATTCACTGTGCGATTGAAAGGGCTGATTTAATTATAAATGTAGGGTATGACGCGGTTGAAAAGCCAGCGTTTTTGATGAATAAAAATGACGCAAAAGTTATTCATATAAATTTCTACCCATCTCATATCAACGAAGTGTATTATCCACAGCTTGATGTTTTGGGCGAGATTAAGACAAATATTCAAAATATCACTTCAAATATTGAAGTTCAAAGCCACTGGGATTTTGACTACTATAAAAGAGTTGCAAAAGAGATCAAAACAAGACTTCACAAATATTTTGGCGATGATAGATTTCCGATTTTACCGCAAAGAGTGGTTAGAATCATTAGAGACGCTCTAAAGCCAAGCGATATTTTAACCCTTGATAATGGAATGTATAAAATCTGGTTTGCAAGAAATTATAGTTGCAGCGAGCCAAATACACTGCTACTTGATAACAATCTAGCTACGATGGGGGCTGGGCTTCCTTCAGCCATCGCAGCCAAACTCATAAACCCTGATAAAAAGGTTGTTTCGGTGTGCGGTGATGGTGGATTTATGATGAACTCACAAGAGCTTGAGACCGCAGTTAGACTAGGCGTTGATATAGTGGTGATCATACTAAATGATAGTGCGTTTGGAATGATAAAATGGAAACAAGAGGGTATGGGATTTGATAATTTTGCACTTGATTATAACAACCCTGATTTTGTAATGTATGCAAAAAGTTACGGTGCAAATGGCTATAGACCAAATTCGTGTGAGGAATTTAAAGAAACTTTAAATGAATGTTTGGGTAAAAAAGGTGTGCATTTGATCGATCTTAGGGTGGATTATTCGCTCAATCATCACATATTGCACGAAGTTTTAAAAAATAAATCTTGTTTAATTTAAGGAGAGTATTATGACAAAATTTGAAGTATTTTCGCCATTTGATGGCAAAAAAGTTGGAGAGGTTGATTATAGTTCCAAAGATGAAGCTTTGGCGGTGCTTGATAGAGCGTATGAAATTTATAATGATTATTCAAAAAGACTTCCAAAATATCAGATTATTGAAATTTTGGAAAAAGCAATTACTATTATAGAAGAACAAAAAGAAGATATCATCAATATGGCTGCTAGCGAAGGTGGCAAGCCATATATCGACTCAAAAGTTGAGATTGAAAGGGGAATTGATGGTATCAAAGTCGCTATCGCTCACATAAGAGAATATGGTGGCAAAGAGATTCCTATGGGTCAAACCAAAAGTTCAGGTTCTAGGATGGCTTATACCACCAAAGAGCCAATTGGCGTGGTGCTCTCTATTTCAGCATTTAACCACCCATTTAACCTTGCTATTCATCAGGTTGTTTCGCCACTTGCTGCTGGGTGTCCGGTTATAATTAAGCCAGCTAGTTCAACCCCACTAAGCGCGTTTAAACTTGTAGAGATTTTGCACCAAGCGGGGCTACCTAAAGATTACGCCACAGCCTTGCTTTGCGATATAGATAGCATTAATGCTCTAGCCCAAAGCAAAAAAATCGCATATCTTAGCTTTATAGGCTCTGCAAAAGTTGGCTGGAATCTCAAAAAAAACCTCTATCCAGGCGTAAGATGTGCTCTAGAACACGGCGGCGTTGCACCTGTGATTGTAGATAAAAATGTAAATTTAGACGATATTATCACCCCTTTAGTAAAGGGTGGATTTTACCACGCAGGACAAGTTTGCGTAAGCGTGCAAAGAATCTACGCTCACAAAGATATCGCCAAAGATTTAGCTAACAAAATCGCTGCAGCTGCTTCAAAATTAAAAGTTGGCGATCCCCTTGATAAAACTACTGAAGTTGGACCATTAATCACCAAAAAAGAGATAGAAAGAGTAGGAAGCTGGGTTGATGAAGCTAGAGATAATGGGGCTCAGATTTTAAGCGGTGGCAAAGCTTTGAGTGAGAGTTGCTACGCACCAACTGTGATTTTTAATCCAAAATATAGCGACAAAGTTAGCCTTGAAGAGGTCTTTGGACCTGTAGTTTGCGTGTATGAGTATGAAAGCATTGACGAGGCGATTGCAAAGGCAAATTCACTCGAAGTTAGCTTCCAATCAGCCGTATTTAGCAAAGATATCGACTTTTGTTTAGGCGTAGCAAAAAGATTAAATGCAACTGCTGTGATGATAAATGATAATACAGCATTTAGAGTGGATTGGATGCCATTTGGCGGTGCAAAAAGCTCAGGAATTGGCGTTGGTGGTATAGGATACTCAATCGATGAGATGTCAAATACCAAACTTTTAGTCATCAAATCAAATGCGATTTAATGATTTAGACTTAAATAACTGGAAAAATTTAGGCATAAATATAGATAGTCTGCAAATTTATGCAAGCCGTGATAGAAATGGTAAGCACCAAAATGTCTATCACGGCAACTTTATCCCACAAATTCCAAATCAACCTCTATAAGACGCTACACAAAAAAAGATGAGCTAGTTTTAGAGCCCTTTATGGGTAGTGGAACTACGCTTTTTGAGTGTGAAAATTTAGATAGAAAATATATTGGAATTGATATAAATGAAGAGATAGTAAAATATGTAAGTTCTAAAATGCAAAAAAGTGATAAGCAGTTTTTTGAGATTTTGGAATTTGATAGTGCAAATTCTACTCTATTTATGGAAAAAATCTCAAACTCTCTTGCAAATTTAGGCGAAAATAGTGCTAAATTTGCACTATTTCATCCGCCATATATGGATATAGTTAAATTTACTGATAAAAATGAGAATTTATTTGGGATTTCTGATTTGAAGGAGTTTTTGGGTGCCTTTTTAAAAGTGGTGTCAAATACGCTTGAGTTTTTAGAGAAAAATCGCTATTTTGCAGTAGTTATCGGTATTTTATATAAAAATAGCGAAATTTTACCGCTTGGATTTTATGTTATACACTATATTAAGCTAAAATTTAAGGTGAAATTAAAAGGAGTTATTGTAAAAAATATAGAGGAAAATCGTGGCAAATTAAAAAGTGGTGAAATTTGGACTTATAGGGCTTTAAGAAGTGATTATTATATCTTTAAACATGAGTATATTTTAGTTTTTAAAAAGGAATTTTGATGGAAAAAAAGACTAAAACAAAAACTCTTTTTAGAACTTGCAAAACCCGATGAAAATGGAGTTTCAAGGTGGGTTAACATTGATGAATTTGTTGGAAAATTTTCAGATTTACAGCTTGTAAATGGTGGTAGTTGGTGCAGAAAAAGTTCTAGTTTAGCTAAAAAATTTATAGTTGAATTTGATAAAACTCAAACAAAAGGGAATACCATAGATAGAATTAGACTAAATGGAAAAAATGAAAATATCTCTTTTAATCAGCACATAAGAAGCGATATCAAAAATTTCTATAAAGATAAAAACTGCGTTATGTTAGGGATTCGCGGAAATTCTAAAAATACAAAGATATAGATAGACCACAAAGATGGTAGAAAAAACGACTGACGAGTAAGCGATAGCAAACTTCAAAAAATAGATGATTTTCAGCCACTTTGTAAGGCTGCAAATGACGCAAAAAGACAAATATGCAAAAATTGTAAAACTACAAATAAAAGATGGGACGCTAAAAATATTTTAGGAAATCCATACTCTTTTTACGATGGCGATGAGAACTATGATGAGAGTTTGGGCTGCAAAGGGTATTATCAATTTGACCCTGTGGAGTATAGAAAAAGTTGTGTTAGAAAAATCAGCAAAGAAGCTAGTGAGTTTATAATGCAAAAACTTTACGGAGATAAAGTTTGAACTACATTGGCTCAAAACTCACCCTAACTCCTTGGATAAAAGATGAAATTTATAGAGTTTGTGGGAGAGATTTAAAAGATAGGGTATTTTGTGATATTTTTGCTGGAACTGGAACGATTGCTAGGGCTTTTAAAAGCGAAGTAAAAAAAGTTATAGCTAATGATTTTGAATACTACGCTTACGCTTTAATCAAAACTATATCGGCAATCACAAAGAGCTAATTAGAGCTGATGAGCTGATAGAAATTTTAAATAATTTAGAGCCAAAAAAGGGCTTTATCTTTAAACATTACGCATTTGGTGGAGAGTTTAAAAGGCTCTATTTTAGCGATGAAAATGCTATGAAAATAGACGCCATTCGCCAAAAAATAGCCGAATGGAAAAATAGCAAAAAAATAAGCAAAGATGAGTTTTATTTTTTGCTTGCAACTCTTTTAGAGAGTGCTGATAGAGTTGCAAATACAGCTTCAGTTTACGGAGCATTTTTAAAAAATCTCAAAAACTCAGCCAAAAAGCCACTTATTTTAACAAGGGCAAATTTTACACTCAATAGCAACTCGCACGAAGTCTATAATGATGACGCAAACGAACTAATAAAGCATATAAATGGCGATATCTTATATCTTGACCCACCATATAACGCTAGGCAATACGGAGCAAATTACCATCTTTTAAATACAATCGCACTATATGATGAGTTTATCCTCAAAGGAAAAACCGGTCTAAGAGAGTATAAAAAGTCTCTTTACTGCTCTAAAAATAGCGTTTTATCTGAGTTTGAAGCACTCATTAAAAATGCAAATTTTAGATATATTTTTCTAAGTTACAACAACGAAGGGCTAATGAGTTTAGATAAGATAAAGAGTGTTTTATCAAAATTTGGCAAATACAGCCTAAAAACAAAAGAATATAGTCGCTTTAAAGCCGACAGCAAGAGATTTAATAAAGCGGATAAAACTTACGAATACCTTCATATTCTAATTAAAAGCTAAAATATTCTTAAGTTTCCAAAAAGTTTCTAACTCTTTTTATAATATCAAAAATTACAAAAAGGATAGTAATGAAAAGATTAGCAATGCTTAGCCTAATAGCCTTTAGCTTGAGTGCTGAGAGTTTTGATATTAAAAAGATTGAAGTTGGCATTCGCCCATACCACCTAGTAAATTCTATGAAAGATAGCCCACTTAAGGATGAACTAAAAGCTTGTCTTGATAAAGAGATGAAAAGAAGCAGTTTTTCTATCTCTCACAGAGGTGCCCCACTTCAGTTTCCAGAACACACCAAAGAGGGCTACTTAGCAGCCGCTAAGATGGGGGCTGGCATACTAGAGTGCGACGCTACATTTACCAAAGACAAAAAGCTAGTTTGTCGCCACTCTCAGTGCGATCTTCACACCACCACAAATATCCTAAAAACTCCACTAGCTAGTAAATGCACTCAGAATTTCACCCTAGCTAAATTTGACGAAAGCGGAAATTTAATAGAAAAAGCCACCGCAAAGTGCTGCACTAGCGATATAACCTTAGCTGAGTTTAAGACCTTAAAAGGCAAGATGGACGCAAGTAATCCTAGAGCTAGAAATTTAGACGAGTATATGGACGCTACGCCTAGTTGGAGAACAGATCTTTATGCCGAGAGTGCCACGCTTCTAAGTCACAAAGAGAGCATTGAGCTTTTTAAATCTTTAGGGGCTAAGATGGCACCTGAGCTTAAATTACCACAGGTTAAAATGCCTTTTGATGGGGATTACACACAAGAGATTTACGCACAGCAACTTTTGGATGAATACAAAGACGCTGGAGTTGATCCTAGTGATGTCTATCCACAATCTTTTAATATAAACGACGCCATTTATTGGGTCACAAAAGGTGGTGAATATGGCAAAAAAGCGGTATATTTAACCGAGCTAAGCGACAACGAGACCCTAGATGATATAGTAAAATACGAAAATCAAATCCAGATCCTTAAAGAAAACGGTGTGAAATTTGTTGCCCCTGCTCTATTTATGGTGGCAAATTTAGATGAAAATAACAGTCTCACACTTTCAAACTACGCTAAAAAGCTAAAAGAAAATGGTTTTAATATAATATCTTGGAGCCTAGAGAGATCAGCTCCACTTAGAAATGGCGGTGGCTGGTATTACATGGGGCTTGATGAGTGGATTTATGGCGATGGCAATATTTTAGAGTTTGTGGATTTTTTGGCTAGCGAAGTTGGCATTATTGGGCTATTTTCAGATTGGCCAGCGACTGCGACATTTTATGCAAACTGCAAAGATACAGCCAAAGAGAGATAAAATAAAATGATTAAAATTTGAGCCTACAAAATTTTGGCTCAAATTCCACTAGATTTTTAATTTATAAATTTATATATTTTGTAGCCTAAAAGTTTCCAAAGTATTATAAACTACAGCATTAATTTCAATAAAGGAGTAGTTAATGAAAAGATTTTCTTTCGTTGTTGCCTCACTAATTTTTGCAGGAAGCTTATTAAGTGCGGCTAAAATTTATCCACTTGATAGAGCTGAAATGCTTGAGAATGCCAGATTTGATATAAAGGTAGAATTTGACAAAAAAATAGAGCAAAAAGACGCAGTTGTGACAATAAATGGCAAGAGTTTAGAAACGATGATAGATGGCGATATAGAGTGGATCGCAGATGAAGATGGAATGGGATCTACTATTTGGCTAAGAGACGCAAGACTTCCAAGAGGCCACTATACAGTTACAGCTTATGGCGATGGCAAGACTGAGTCTGTTGGCTGGGAAATTTATGACACCCCAAGAGCTGAGACTAAAAATCTAATTTTAATCGTTGGCGATGGTCTAACTATGGCACATAGAACTGCAGCTAGACTTATGTCAAAAGGCATGAGTGAGGGCAAGGCCGATGGAAGATTGAATATGGACGAACTCTCAAACGCTGCATTTGTAGGCACAAGTGCTCAAAACTCTATCGCAACCGATTCAGCTAATACAATGTCAGCTTATATGACAGGGCAAAAAACTGCAGTTAATGCGATGGGTGTCTTTACAAGTAGAAGCAAAGATGATCTAAATCATCCAAAACAAACAACTCTAGGCGAATTAATTAAATTCAATACCAAAAAATCATTAGGAATTATAAGTGACGCAGAGCTTGAAGACGCAACACCTGCGGCAGTTGTCGCTCACACTAGAAGAAGAGCTATGAAAGCAAATATCGTAGAGCAAATGTTTAATGTTGGCCCTGATGTAATTTTAGGCGGTGGCTCAGCGTATTTTCTACCACAAAGCACACCGGGCTCAAAGAGAAAAGATAATCAAAATTTCGTAGAGAAATTTAAAAACGAAGGCTACAAAGTAGTTACTACTGCTAAAGAGCTACAAGAAAACTACAAAGACGCAAAGAAGCTTTTAGGGCTATTTCATCTAGGCAACATGGATACTGTAGTTGATAGAAAACTCGTTAAAAACAATGTTACAAGCAAATTCCCAGATCAACCAGACCTTACAGATATGACTAGAGCAGCCCTTGAAGTTCTATCAAAAAATGAAGATGGATTTGTTTTGATGGTAGAGTCAGCTCATATCGATAAAGCTTCTCACCCACTAGATTGGGAAAGAGCGGTTATGAGCACAATTATGATGGATCAAGTTTTAGGAATTGCAAGAGATTTCCAAAAACAAAACCCTGATACTCTTATTGTAATGGTTGGCGATCACACTCACGCAATGAGTGTTGTTGGAACTATCGACGATAGAAAAGAAGGCAAAGATATGAGAGAAAAAGTCGGCGTTTATGAAGACGCAGGATTTTTGGAATATGAAGATAAAAACTTCGATGGATATCCTGACAAGCTCGACATTGACAAAAGATTATATGTTACATTTGGAAGCTATCCAGATCACTATCAAACTTACAGACCAAAGTTAGATAGAATTTTTACTCCTGCTATCCAAAATGAAAACAAAGAATACATTGCAAACGAAGAGTATAAAAATATCCCGGGTGCGATTTTTGTAGAGGGAAATCTACCTCGTGCTGAGTCTCAAGGCGTGCACGCAGTCGATGATATGGTGCTTCAAGCTGACGGACCTGGAGCTGATAAATTTAGTGGCTATATGGATAACACAGAAGTTTTCAGACATATTGTAAAGGCTTTAGGTATCGCTGTAGATCCAGTTACAGAAGTTAAAAAATGAGACTAAAAAAACTCTGGCAAGGACTTTTTCTTGCCTTAATTTTGAGCTTAAATCTTAGTGCCAATCAAAGTTCAAATTTAACATTTGATGGGCTTTACGCGAGTTTTGGGGCGTTAGGACTTGAGCTTTCAGATCAGGTCAAAGATAACGAAAACAAAATCGTCACAATCAGCGGCTTTATGGCCCCACCACTAAAAGCAAACGCAAATTTTTTCGTGCTTACAAAATATCCGATGGCATTTTGTCCGTTTTGCTCAAGTGACGCGGATTGGCCACCTGATATCTTAGTAGTTTATCTCAAAAAAACTCAATCATTTGTAAATTTCAACACCCCAATCGAAGTAAAAGGCAGGCTTGAAATCGGCTCTAAAACAGATGAAAATACCGGTTTTGTTAGCCTAATGCGAATAATGGAAGCAGGGTTTAAAGAAAAATGAAGCTTTTAGTTAAAAATTTAGTAATGAGCGTTAAAAATGAAAAATTACCAATATTAAGTGTTGATAATTTAAGCCTAAATAGCGGTAGTTCTTTGGTGGTAAGGGGCGAAAGTGGAAGTGGCAAAACAACATTTCTTAATCTAATTAGTGCCATTGAAACACCAAGTAGTGGTGAAATTTGGTGGGATGAGATAGATATTACCAAACTTAACTCAAAACAAAAAGATGAGTTTAGAGCGTTAAATTTAGGCATTGTTATGCAGAATTTTTATCTATCTTTGGATATGAGTGCACTAGATAATATTTTACTTTTAAATTTATTTCTCAAAAACAAAGCAATTACCAAAGAAAAAGCTTGCGAAATTTTAAACCTTGTAGGTATTAGTAATTTCACCAAAGCACTCAAGTTTTTTTCACGCGGTCAAATGCAACGCATTGCTATCGCTAGAGCACTTTGCCTTGACCCAAAGGTGCTAATTTGCGATGAGCCAACTGCTAGCCTTGATAGACAAAACGCTATCAATATCGCTAAGCTTTTCAAACAAATTGCCAAAAACAAAACTCTCATCATCTCTAGCCACGACGAAAATATCATAGCTGAGTTTGAAAATGTTCTTACTATAGAAAAAAATAAACCTATAAATTGGGGTGAAAAATGCTAGCTTTTAAACTAATGGTGGCTGATTTTAAAAGATATTTTACGCTATTTTTTGTAATGATATTTTTGATAAGTGCAACTCTAACCCTAAGCCTTACAACTGTGCTTCAAGAAAGGGCTCTAAGGCTAGGAAGTGCAGCGGCGGCTGATAAATTTGACATAATAATCGGTGCAAAGGGTGGAAGTAGCGAACTTGTATTGAGTTCAGTATTTTTGCGTCCGGCTATGCTTGATTTGGTTAGTGGTGACCTACTTGAAAAGCTTCAAAATGATGAGAGAGTTGCGTGGATTTCGCCTATTGGAATGGGCGATTATTATAATAAAATGCCAATTGTAGGCATTTGGGATGATATGATAAAAGATGATATTAAAGATGGTAGAATTTTTAATAAAGATTTTGAAGCGGTGGCTGGAAGTGATACAGGACTAAATATCGGCGATACTTTTACGCCAGTTCATGGTGAGTTTGAAACGCATGGGGATCACTCTCACGCTCATATCAAATACACCGTAGTTGGAATCAAAAAAAGCGACAACACCATCTGGGATAAAGCTATCCTTGTGCCGATAAGTTCAGTTTGGACCATACACGACCACAATCACGAAGCAAATCACCACCATAGCCATAAAGATGGCGAAAATTTAGATCGCTTAGATGATCACCACGCTAATAAAACTCACGATGAAATTCACAGCGACGGCGAATTTCGCAGCCACATCGACAAAGCACTTCATAGCGATGACGACCATTTAGAGCACAACCACAGCCACGATGGGGCTAATCACCACAGCGACCATCATATGGATGAGCACTATGCAGACCACGATGAAGCACACCATCACCCTGATGAACTTCATCACCACGCGAATGAATACGGCGACACCCCAGCCATAGTTGTCAAACCAAAAAGCATAGCCGCAGCCTATCAAATCAGGCAAGAATACACTAATGATGAGAGTATAGCCGTGTTTCCAGGTGAAATTTTAGTTCAAATTTATTCCATCTTAGGCGATGTTAAATCGTGGCTACTTGCGATATCTATGGGACTTCAAGGGCTAATTGTTTTGATGGTTTTAGCAATTGCATTTGTCTTCATCTCGCAAAAAAAAGACCAAATAGCTGAGTTTAGAATATTTGGGGCTGATACCAAAAAAGTTATGCTTTTTGTGTGGAGTGAGCTTGTAGTGATAGTACTAATTGGGATGATTTTGGGTGTAATTTTAGGATACGCACTAGCAAACTTTATCTCTATTAAGCTTGGAAGTGAGCTTGGGTTTGGGCTAATTGTAAAATTTGAAGTAGTAGATTTTTACTTTTTGGCACTAGTGTTTGTTAGTTCTATAATACTATCTCTAATCCCACTTTATAAAATTTACAAAATCTCAGTAGCGAGTTCGCTAAGGGGATAATTAAGGCAGATATCAGTTTGATTTTACTTTTATCTGCTATAACCTTTTGAGTCCTAAGTTTAGAATAACACTTTTTAAGGATTACAATGCACTTTATCGGTATAGATATAGGCTTAACTGGCACCAAAGTTGCAGTCTATAAGGACTCTCTAAATTTATAGATTTTTTTGTAGTGCCTACAGGATTTAATACTGTAGAGACCGCAAATAAAGTTTATGAAACATTTTTTAGCAAAAACTACATCTCTTTTTATATCACAGCCGCTGGCTATGGTGGAGTTAGTGCTAAATTTGCCAATCAAACCTTAACTGAAATTCTCTGCCACAGCGTAGGGGCGAATTTTTTCTATTCACAAGACTGCACCGTCATAGATGTAGGTGGGCAAGATACTAAAGTATCAAAATCACCAACTCAAAGCTTGAAGACTTTATAATGAATGATAAATGCTCGGCAGGAACTGGCAAATTCTTAGAGGTTATAGTAGCAAGAATGGGGCTTAATTTGAGTGAAATTTATAGCATTGCCAAAGAAAATGATGAGATCAAGCTTAGTTCAACCTGCACGGTTTTTGCTGAGAGCGAGATAATTTCGATGATGGCAAATGGCGTGCAAAAAGAGTTCATAGCCTACGCGATTATTGATTCGTCCGCTAAAAAAGCGGTCACTTTAGGAAAACGCCTAGCTAGCAGTAGCTATTTTTTAAGTGGTGGATTAAGTAAGGTTGGGCTATTTGTAAATTTACTCAAACAGCACCTTGACGCTGAAGTTATCGCTGATAAAAACGCCATCTACTGTGGGGCAATGGGAGCAAGTTTGATGGGTGAGAAAAATTATAAAAAAGTTCAATTTAACTACAAAAGAGAAAAGATGAGTTTTGCAGATCTAAAACAGAAAAATACTGGTGAGCTAGCAAGCTTAAAAGAAAAAGGCGTCAAAATCATTGAAACATTTTGCACCTACGCACCAAAAGATAATCTATGCTGCTGGGGCGTTGCCAATAGGAATTTGTGCGTATGATGATAGCCCAATCGAAGCTGCAGCAAGGATTTGCCACGAAATTTATGCCCACTAATAAAAGCAAGCTATGTTACTTAGTTAGTTAGTGGCAAATGCCCCTATATGAATGCAAGCGACTTGATAGTTGGTGAAACCACTTGCGATGGCAAGAAAAAGATGTATGAGCTAATGGCAGATCAAAGAGATGTGTATGTCATAGAGCTTCCAAATATATTAAATAAAGCTAATAAAGAGCTTTTTTAGAAGTGAGATGATAAGATTTAAAGAATTTTTGGAAGCTAGATTCTGTAGAGATCACCGATGAGAAGCTTAAAGCTTCTATTGAGATTTTTAACACCGAAAGAGAGCTACTTTGTGAGATAATGGCACTACCAAAGCTTAACCCAAGTTCGATAAGCGGAAGTGAGCTTCACTAAATCCTCTTTTCAATTGATTTTATCTTTGACAAAAAAAGAGAAAATCTCTATTCTTAAAAAACTAATTGCAGTTCTAAAAGAGAAGCAAAATAGCCTATTTTTGCTAAAAGATAACAAAAAGCGAATTATCCTAACTAGTTGTCCAAGTGGCGGGGTTTATGATAAAGTTATCAAAGAGATAGAAAATCTTAACGCCATTGTGGTGGCTTTTGAAAACTGCACAAGGACCAAAAACTATCAGAATTTAGTCAAAACCAATGGGGATTTGTATGAAAATTTAGTAGGCAGATATCTAAAATTCCTTGTTTGGTGATGTGTCAAAATAGCTCTAGAAGCGAAATTTTAAAGACTATGATAGATAAATACAGAGCTGATGGCGTCATAGATGTGGTTTTGAGTGTCTGCCACACTTACGTTATAGAAACTACCACCATCAAAAAGACTGTCACTGAAGCTGGTTATATGAGTTTAAAGACTGATTATTCTAAGCAAGATAGCGGTCAAATAAGAACTAAAATAGAGGCTTTTGTAAATTTGACCAAATTTCAAATGTCAAATTCTGTATTAGTTGTATTTTAATACATAGTTTTTATAATTTATACTGACTTGGTATAGTTAAATTTAACTACACTCAAATAGGCGATTTTCCACCCATAAATATATAAAATTTGCACAATTTGTCAAATAAGTAACTTTACTATATATTTACAATATTTTTAATAAAAATTGTAATATTAAGCTGTTTTTTAAAATAACTTTGACATTATTATAATAATTTTATTTAATTAAGGACAAGTTGTGAAAAAAATATATTTTTTGCTATTTAGCTCATTAATATATGCAAGCGATATCAAAGTCACTCTAGATGAGATAAAGGTTATCTCAAACACTCAAAATACCCAATCTAGCAAATACTCATCATCTCAAATCTTAAATAGAGACAAACTCGATACCATAAGTGGCAAAAATAAAGATATAGCCGAAGCTCTAAAATCAAACCCAAATGTTATATTTAATCAAGCCTCAAACAAAAGCACTCAAAGTGGCGAGATAAACCCAAAGAGTTTTAGTATAAATGGGGCGAGTTTTTATCAAAATAACTTTTTGATTGATGGGGTAAATTTCAACAATGACATAGATCCAAATTTCAATCAAAATCTCTACAAAAATGTATGGAAAGGTCCTAATCTTGGCTCTCAAGCTATAAATTTAAGCACTGATTTGTTAGAGAGTTTAGAGTTAATTGATACTTCTGCTTCGGCAAAATATGGCGACTTTTTAGGTGGTGTGATAAATGCCAAAACAAGAGATCCACAACATGGCTTTCACGGAATTATGAGCTTTGGTTACAGCAGTGGCAAATTAAGCGAAACATTCATAGATGAAAAAACTAAAAATGAGTATAAAAATACCACAGGATGGATGGATAAGAGTGATTTTATAAAACGAAATTTTAGATTTGGATTAGAGGGTTATGTAAGTGAGAATTTGGGACTTATTTTTGATTATACTAGGCGTTATTCTGTTTTTAAAAATCACACAAAACCGACTATAATGGATCCAAAAATAGCAAATTTCCCAAAAGATGAAAGAAGAGCTGAAAACTTCTATCTCAAAGCTGTATATCATGCAAATCCAAACCTAACAATCAAACCAACTTTTATCTACGCCCCACAAAAAAATCGCTCATTTATCGAGCACGATCTTAACTCTGGTATGGATGCAAAGTTTGGCGGATATATAGCTTCTATTGAGAGCAATTACGACAATGGAAAGATAAAACTAGATCAAACCCTAAACTACACTAAATTTGATCAATCACGCTATTTTGATGAAGATATGTTAATTGGATATGCCAAATCAGATCAAAAAAACTGGGGTGCTAGTCTGTGCTCGTATGGCGATGGAACCAAAGGAATATGCTCGTATTATGGCGGTCTTGGCGATCTTAAGCAGTTTCAAAGCTCGGTTAATTACAAATTTGATTTAACATTTGATGATATAAAAACAGGCGATTTTTATCACACCCCAAAGCTGGGTTTTGATTTGTCACACACCAAAGCCACCTATAAGGTTGCTAACCCTGTTATGAACTTTACAGCCCCCAAAGCACTTCCTAACTCTTATATCTGTCAAAAAGGTGATAAACTTTGCATAAACGATAGTAGTTTTGCTGGCCTGGGTCAATACCTTAGCAAGCTTTGGTATTATGGCGGGGTCAATTCTAGTCTAAATATGAATATGGCTGCTTTTTATATTGAAGATGATATAAACTACAAAAGGCTCTATATTCGCCCTGGAATTCGTATCCAAAAAGATAGCATAACTGATGATATCAATGTCGCTCCTAGATTTGTGGGTGAGTTTGACCTTTTAAATGATAGTTCAAATTTCGTAGGATTTGGCTTAAATAGGTATTATGGCAGAAATCTTTTTGCTTACAAACTATATAATGATATGTATTCTCACCAAAAAGATTTCGCACGAAATCATCCTAATCAAAAATTTATTCAAGTTGCAAACGACATAAACAATGTCGCAGATAGTGATTACAAAACACCATATGATGATGAACTTAGCCTATTTTATAGAGGTGAGATATATAATGCAAACATAAATCTCAAATACACCAAACGCAAAAGCAAAGATGAAATAATACAGATCTCAAGACTAAATTTTGGCAAAGATTACATTCACGGACTTGATAGAAAATACAATCTCTACACAAATGACGGCAAAAGCGACACCGATATACTAAGCTTTAGCATACAAAACTCTTTGCCAATTGAGATTTTGACAACCAAAAATAACTTTGAATTTTCCCTAAGCTATATGGATAAAAAAAGCAATTTTTCAACATATTATGACAAAGATATTGATAAAAATATAGTTTATAACGGACGAATTGTGCCATTTTCGTCGCTTCCAGTTACGGATTATTACACGCCTTTTAGAGCAAATTTAGCACACAATATCAAATTTAACAATTTTAGTATTACAAATTTCCTAAGCTATTATAAAAGCAGCAACGCACTTTTTAGAAGCTACAATTCCAAATTAAATATGAGCGAATACACCAAAGTTAAATTAGATAATTATTTCACTTGGGATATCAAAATCACATATACCAAAGATTTAGCCAAACAGCTAGAATTTTTTGCAAATTTAGATATCAATAATATATTTAATGATAAACATAGCGTTGCAGTCGGCAACCTTGGCAACAAAAGGTATTTTGACTATGATATGGGGCGAAATTTTTGGCTAGAGTTTGGACTGAAATGGTAAATTTATAGACAATCTACAATTAAAATAAGTATCAAATAGCAGTCTTACCACTCATAGATATATCTTAAGCTTGCACTCACTTCATCAACCCTACCGCCCATTGCTCTAATTAAGAAGTTAAGGTTTGAATTAGTTGTAGGATTATAACTAACCCCTAT
>JALFKC010000074.1 GCA_022775765.1 Campylobacter sp.
CCCTAGCTAGTGAAGTGGCACAAAGCTTTGATAAATGCAGTGTTGAACGCATAAAAGTTACTTCTAAAAAAGAGACTTTTGATATAAAAAGTGGTAAAATCATCAAAAACGAAAGCGAGTTTATAAAAGATAGCGAACTAGGAGATGCTTTTATAGCTCAAAATCTTAAAAAATTTGCCATCACAAACGGCTATCCTTTGAAATTTATACTCAAAATTTACTCTAAAATTTCAAACCATCAAAATTTTAAAAACAACTCTTTAAAAGCCTTTAAAACCCTAGATGACATCATCAAAAACGCCGTCCATCAAACCATCATCTCAAAAGTTGAGTATAACTTCTCATCAACAACCATCACCAAAAACTCACCATTTTACCACCTTTTTGATGAGAAAGAAAACCCAAAAGAGATGATAGAAACTAGTAAATTAGGCAGATATGAAAGCCCTGCTAAGCCCCAGCCAAACTATCTTTATGATAAAACTATTTATGATAGTGATATAGAGAAAAACGCTATTGAAAATGACCCAGCCACTCTAAAGATAAAAAACTCAAAAAGCCAAATCAAAGTCTTTGCAAAACTACCTAAATTTAGCATTCCAACGCCGTTTAAAGAGTATCAGCCTGACTTTGCTTACTTGATAGAAAATGACAAAGGCAAAAAGATATTTTTCATCTGTGAAACAAAGGGCTATGATAGTGAAAGCAAAATTCCAACCAATGAAAAATTTAAGATTGACTACGCAAAAGTTTTCTTTAAAAGACTTGATGAGTTTATCAAAACTTCATCGCCAAACACCCAAGTAGTGTTTAAAACTCGCATTAACAAACAAGAATTAATAGATATTTTAGGAGAAATTTTATGATTACCAAAGATGACGCCATCAAGCATAATGTCAAAATTTTAGATGACAAAAAAGATGAAGCCACTAAGCTAAAAGAGTATCTAAAAAAGAATTTCCCAAGTGCTATAAAAGATGAAACTATCTCTTTTAAAGCTTTGGCTGAAATTTTAGGACTAAGCGATAAAATCTCAGGATATGAACTAACCTGGACTGGCAAAGCCCTAGCTAACGAACTCTACAACGCCCCTACCAAAAAGGAGTTAAAACTAAAAGATGGGGACTTAAACGTACTAAATCATCTCATCATCGCTGATAACCTAGACGCTCTTAAAATCCTAGAAAGTGCCTATTTTGAGAGCATTAAGATGATCTACATCGACCCACCTTATAACACCAAAAATGAAAATTTCATCTACCCTGATAACTTTAGAGATGACTATAAAGATATCTTAAAACGCTTAGAACTTTTAAGCGTAGATGATGATGGAAATGAAGTAGAGAGTGAAAATTTACGCTTTTTAAAAAACATAACTTCAAGTAAAAGCCATAGTGGATGGCTAAATTTTATGCTTCCACGCCTAAAACTAGCTAGAAATTTGCTAAAAAACGACGGCGTGATATTTATTTCAATCGATGATAATGAGATGGCAAATTTAAAAATTTTATGTGATGAAATTTTTGGGGAGGAGAATTTTATATCTTGTATGCCAAGAGTTACAAAAAAAGCAGGAAAATCCACTGATAATATTGCAAATAATCACGATTATGTTTTAGTTTATTCTAAAAATAATGCAAATTTTAAACAGATTTTAGTTGATGAAGATAATTATAAAGAAATAGATGAATTTTTTGATAAGCGTGGTGGTTACAAATTAAATCAAACTTTGGATTATGACTCTTTGCAATATAATAAAACTATGGATTTTGAAATCAAAATTAATGATAAACAGTATTATCCAGGCGGAGATTATGATAAATTCATAGATAGAGAGAATGGCAAATTTAATAGAATTGATTGGGTTTGGCGTTGGAGTAAAGAGAAATTTGATTTTGGATTAAAAAATGGTTTTGTAGAAATTCGCAATAACAGAATTTACACAAAGACATATTATAAAGCCAAAATTTCTGATAAAAAGCCTTATAAAATAGAGTATATAGATAGAACAAAAAACATCTCTAGCTTAGAGCTTATTGACAATAAATTTTCAAATGACTACGCCAATAAGGTTTTACAAAGAATTTTTAATCAAAAAAATATTTTTGATTACTCTAAAAGCCCAGAACTTATTAAATTTTTTGTAGAACAAATTTGTAGCAACTCAAACGATAACGACATCATCCTAGACTTCTTTGCAGGAAGTGGCACTACCGCTCACGCTGTGATTGAAGCAAATTTAAACGATAATGGCAACCGTAAATTTATCCTAGTCCAGATTGATGAAAAAATAGATGAGAAAAAGAGCAAAACTGCCTATGAGTTTTGCAAAAACGAACTCAAAAGTATTAATCCATCTATTGCTGATATTACAAATGAACGCATTAAAAGAAGCATTAGTTTGCTAAAAAGTGATACTAAGTTTAATGTCTATGAAACTAACGATAAAACAGACATTGAAGTGGCTAAAGATGGGAATTTAACCCTAAATTTCTCTAGCAAAAAACCCACCGATATAGCTAGAAATTTAGCTCTTAAAATCGGCAAAACACTAGATAAAAATATAGATGAAATTTTAAAAGATAGACTTTTTATCAGTGATGGAGTTTTGATTATTGTAAGTTGTGATAAAGAAGTTTTAGAGAGTTTAAAAAGCTATGAAAACAGCGAAATTTTCCTAAACGGCTATGATGATATAAGCCTTGAAAATTTCTTGAACTTAAAACTAATCGCAGACGAAAGACTTAGAGTGGTGTTTTAAGCTACCTACTTTAGGGTAAATTTTTAAAATTGCCCTAAATTTTACTTTAAATTTCAATTATCAAATCTGATTAAACTTGACGTAAGTCATTCAAACCACCTTTAAATTTGCGTAAAATATGGCATAAAAATTTAAAGGAGTAACAAATGAGTAAAGAAAATCTACAAATGTTTTGTCATCAATGCGAAATGAGTGCCCAAGGCGGATGTGGCTCAAAGGGGCAAAGCATGGGGACTTGCGGTAAAGATAGCACCCTAGCAAACCTGCAAGACGCGATGATATTTGGTCTAAAGGGTATGAGTGCGTATCGCCACCACGCAAACGAGCTTGGTGCAAACACAAAAGAAGTAGATGATGTTATCGCTGATACGCTATATTTTACGCTTACAAACTCAAACTTTAACTTTGATGAGCATATCGCTAGGCTTCTAAAAGTCGGCGAAGCTGGAGTTAAAGTGATGGGGCTTTTAAGCGAAGCTCACACCAAAAACTTAGGCATTCCAAGTCCTGTTAGAGTTACGCAAAACAGAGCCGAAGGCAAGGCGATTTTGGTTAGCGGTCACAACCTTCACGCCCTAAAAATGCTACTAGAACAAACTGAAAATAAAGGCATCAATATCTACACCCACTCAGAGATGCTTCCAGCCCACGGCTACCCAGAACTACGCAAATTTAGCCACCTTAGGGGCAACATCGGCAAGGCGTGGTTTGACCAAACTAAGCTTTTTAACGAGTTTAAAGGGGCGATTTTGATGACTACAAACTGTATCGTTCCACTTAGAAAGTCCTGTGAATACGCCGATAGGCTCTTTGGCTATCAAATCGCAGGGACTAACGGCATTAAAAGCATAGAGGGAAATGACTTTAGCCCACTCATCGAAAAAGCTCTTTCTTTACCTGATATCACGGGCTTTGATAGTGATGAGACGCTTACCACAGGTCATCACTATAAGGCGATTTTACCAATGGCAGGGGAGATTTTAGAAGCGATTAAGAGTGGTAAAATTCGCAGATTTTTCGTCATCGCAGGGTGTGACGCCCCTGGAAAAGGTAGGGATTACTATAGAGAGCTTGCAATTTCGCTTCCAAAAGACTGCGTGATTTTAACTTCAAGTTGTGGAAAATTCCGCTTTAATGATGTGGATTTTGGCTTTATAGATGGCACAGAAATTCCACGCTACCTTGACTTAGGCCAGTGCAACGACAGCAACGGAGCAGTCGCCATCGCTTCGGCACTAAGCGAAGCAACAGGTATCGCCATAAACGACCTACCAATCTCAATCGTGCTTATGTGGATGGAGCAAAAAGCTGTGATAATTTTGCTAGCTCTACTATATCTAGGTGTCAAAAATATACATGTTGGACCAACTTTGCCTGAGTTTTTTAACAATGAGATCTTAAACTTTTTGGTGGAAAAATTTGGCCTTAGTTTGATTAGTGGCGACGCACAGGCCGATCTCACAAAATTCTTAGGTGAATGATAAGCTAAATTTGAGTAATATTTTTACTCGCTAAGATTTAAGCAAATTGCCTTTTTATATGTGAATTCGCTAAATTCAAAATATAAATTTAGCGAATTTGCTTTTTTAATTTGTTAAATTTACTGTTGTTTTTAAAATTTACCATTTTATTTAACTTAAATTTTGTTAAAATGCAAATTTGAGCGTTTTTGACTTGACAAAAAGTTTGATTAGTGTTATAATTCACACTTCAATTTAAACACTGGGGTATCGCCAAGCGGTAAGGCATCAGGTTTTGGTCCTGACATTCAGAGGTTCGAATCCTCTTACCCCATCCACAATTAAGCTTATTTTTAGCTTTTTTAGTTATATTATCTATTTGACGCAGAGTAGAGCAGTGGTAGCTCGTCGGGCTCATAACCCGAAGGTCAGGGGTTCAAATCCCTTCTCTGCAACCAAATCTTAATTTTATCGTTATTTAAAGCACCTTTTTTTAATCCTTAAATTAATCTTATTTTTATTTGACTGTATTTAGTAGATTTTCGATGGTAGCTTTTGATTTTTTATTATTAGTTGTGATGTATTTTTGAGTTGTAATAATACTAGTGTGTCCTAAAGTAAAACTAACTTCCTCTATTGGTAATTTTAAATAATTGATTGAGTAAGTTCCTATTAAATGTCTTATATCGTGTAATCTAATTTTAGGTAAATTATTAGATTTTAAAAGAGTATTCCAACTTTTCCTTATATCCTTAAATTTATCATTTGTATTGGGATTTAAAAATATATAAGTATTTAGCAAATTTGCTCTTTTAGCTATTATATATCTTTTATAAAGTCTAGTATAAAGCTCATCACTCATTGCATAGATCATCTCTCTTTTTGCTTTGTTGATTTGAAATGGTATTTTATAAGTTCTAGTTTTTAAGTTTATATCACACCATTTTAAGCTTAATACTTCATTTTTTCTACGACCGTGAAGTAAAAAGAAAAAAATATCAGCATTAGGAGCTTGATTATTAACTATAGCTTTTATAAATCTTTTTTGAGTGGATAAAGAGTAATCAAAGTATCTTTTATTGTCAAATTTAGGAAGCTCTACAAAATCACAAGGATTTTTACTAATTAATTCAAGTTTTATCGCAAATTTAAAAATTACCCTAAGCTTAGCAAGTATATTTTTAACAGTCTTTATTTTATAATTTTGTTTGATTAAGTTATTACAAAATTTCTGTATATCAAGGAAATTTATATCTTTAACTTCTCTTAATCCTAGAGTAGATTTAAAGTGTTTATAATATGTAGCTTTATCACTTCTTAATGTACTAGGTCTTAAAAGTAGCTCATAATATTCAAGGTAAGAGTTAAAAAGGCTATTTAGTGTCATTAAAATGGTATCTCACTTATATCTAAGTTTGAATAATAGTTTTGAATATCAAGCATCGTTGAAAAACTCTTAATTTCGTCTGTAGTTGTAAAATTTGTAAGCTCTCTTCTTATCATCTCATCTTCGACTATTTTTAATCTTAGACAATCTTCAGGGGTGCAGTATTCTTTTAAATGGCTATAGTAATTATAAAGCCTAAAATCATTCATTTTTCTAGGCGGACACATAGAATTTGGTAATTTATTATAATTTATATAATTTAGCTCTTTATTTTTATTAAATTTGCCATCTTTTATAGCTTGTTCAAAGGCTTTTTTGTAGTTTTCTCTTTGAGTTTTACATTTAGCTGAATTTAATATATTAATTATCTTTGATTTATTCCATAAATCGCCGATTTCATCGAAAATTTGCACTATTTTATTATTATCATCAACAAGCACAGTTATTAATCCCTTATTGTAATTTTTAGTAAGTTCAATAAAGCCTATTCTTCCGTTAAGTTTGCGGTAAATTTCTAGACTTACAAATGTTTTTGACATAGTAAAACGCCTAATATTGTGTTTTAAATACCATAGAGTAATATCTGTTAAATTATCTATTTCAGGGTTTTTTCTTAAATCATCTAAGGTTTTAAAGATATATTTCATAATATAGGCTGTAGGGTTTGTAGGGTTATTCAATGAGGTTTCACAACGGCATTGTTTGGATGGAAAACGCCTTTTAATAACTTCTACTGTTCTATCTACAAATTCAGCAGGAACAAACAGAAGTAAATTTAAATGACAAGTGCCATCTTTATGTGGCTCTTTGGTAGTAATATAGCACCTTTTATCTTTATCAATACTTCTTAAGGTATTTGCGTTCATTATTCTTCTAACTACACTTTGAAGTTTATTTGAGCCTGCTTTTACAGAGTGAGCGTCATCATCTATAAATTTGCGGTTATAAACTAGCTTTTCTTTACCGCTTTTGGTAATTATAGTCTTATACTTGTGAAACTCACTCGGAAGCGTAAAAACGGCAAATATGGGCTTTAAACCTTGTTTATTTGCGTATTCATTAAGACTTGCAACGCGGTTATTAAGTTCAGCAATATAACGGCTTGGATTGTGCCAAGCTGAAAAATAGAAATTTGAGTAAGGAATTTGCTCATTTCCAATGCTGATAAAGTTTTGGTTTAAAAACCTTTCCTGACTTTTTAGCTTTTGTTTTAAAAACTTTCTATCAAAATATACACATATCTATTATATTTAGTCAAAATAAGTTTTATTTAAGATTGTTAGTAAGCGGTAATGCTATAGAGAAAAAATATCAATTTAAAAAAGCAATAGATGAATGCATATGCAAAAAACCAATGCTTTATGCAGCCACAAAAATGAGTAAAGCAACAATGGAGTTTAGCATATATAGTAAATATCAAAAATACACACCTTATAAATTTGAATATAATAAAGAATTTCCACCATCTTGTTCTATTTATAGAATATATAATAGAATTTATCAAAAAAGTAATACAGAAATAAAAGAAAAATATATAAAACAAAATATAAAAAATCAAAAAACTGGCAATATGGATTTATATATTGATGGTAAAAAAGCATATCCTAGAAACAATAAAGATATAAAAATAGAGATAAAATAATAAAAAAATTAATTAATGTAAGAAATCTAAAAGACGAAATTGAGTTTTATAATATGACAATATTTAAGAATTTTTGAAGTATTAAAGCCATCTTATAAGACAGCTTTAACAGCAGGCATTAAATCGTTATTCTCTTCAATTTTAAGCATTCTAACATCTTTAACGCAAGTTGCAAAACAAGGCATTTGCTTAGCAAGTATTTGGATAGTAGTAACGCAAGTAACAGCATTTATACTATCATCACCAAAATAAACGCTACCTTGTTGCCATCTAAAGCCGTGTTGTTCCATAAATTTGCGAATATCACCATATATCTTACTAGGCGGATTAACTCCGTTTTCTGAAACACAGTTTGTATCAATATCAAATGTTACAGCATACATTAATAAATCCTTTAGTTATTATCATTGATTATACAACTATTTCACTTATAAAATGCTTAATAAAACACCATTTTAGGGGTTTGTAAAGCATTTTTAATAGCACAAATTTCTCATAACCCGAAGGTCAGGGGTTCAAATCCCTTCTCTGCAACCAAATACAAATTTTAATAGCATTTTTAATCTTACTTATTAAAATATCTTACAAATTTTACTCTTATTTTAAAATATATGATTTTTTCAAAATATTTGCATTTCACAATAGATTTTTATCATATTATTATCAAAACGATTATCTTATTGGTTCATATAGCTTCTTAATACTTCATAATTCAGGCAAATTTATTATTCCCAAAATCTCTCTAAAGCGTAGTTTTATACAAATTTTGCTAAGATTATAGCTTTGTTTGGGGGATTAGTTTATGAATAAATATATTTTAAAAATCAGTTGCAAAGACGAAAAAGGGCTGGTTTATAAAATTTCAAAAGTGATATTTAAAAATAACTTAAATATTAATGTCAATCACGAATTTGTCGATAAAGAGTATGGACTGTTTTTTTTCCGTTCAGAGATAATGAGTGAGAGTTTGCTTGATGAAGCAAAGATAATATCGCAAATTAGGGCCGTGCTTGAAGATGGGGCAAACATAAGCTTTGAGCTATCACACAAAAAAGATATTGTCATACTTGCGACTAAAGAAGCTCACTGCCTTGGAGATTTGCTTATCAAAAATTATAGTGGTGAATTAAATGCAAATATCAAATGCGTTGTTTCAAATCACGATAGTCTTAAGAATTTGGTGCAGAAATTTGATATTCCTTATCACTACATCGATACCAAAGATTTAAGCAGGGAAATTCACGAAGATAATGTGATAAAAACTCTTAGTGATTATAAATTTGATTATATTATACTTGCAAAGTATATGAGAGTTTTGACGCCAAAATTTGTAGGTGAATACAGTGGCAAAATCATCAATATTCACCACTCATTTTTGCCTGCGTTTATAGGGGCAAATCCATATAAACAAGCCTACGAAAGAGGGGTCAAAATCATAGGTGCAACCGCTCATTTTGTTAGTAATGAGCTTGATGAAGGTCCTATAATAGCCCAAGATGTCGCTACTATCAATCACGAAATGATATGGCAACAGCTAAGAGATACAGGTAGATATTTAGAAAAAAATGTTCTCTCAAAAGCAGTAGATATGCTTCTTGATGATAGAGTTTTTGTCTATCATAATAAAACAGTGGTGTTTTAGTATATGTTTAATATCGTGCTAGTTCATCCTAGAATTCCACAAAATGTCGGTGCTATCGGTAGGCTTTGCGTGAATGCAGGGTTTCATCTTCATATTATCAAGCCGACTTTGGTTGATCTTAGCGAAAAGATGGTAAAAAGGGCAGGACTTGACTACTGGAAAAAGGTAAATTTGCAAATTTGGGAGAATGAGAATGAGTTTTTGATTGCAAACTCATCCTATCAAGACCACTTCTTTTTTGCCACGACAAAGACCGATAGATTATACACCGAGGCGAAATTTCAGCCGTGGGATTTTTTGTTTTTTGGGTCTGAAACTTATGGATTACCAGAAATTTTTATGAGTAGAACTGATAAACTCATCACAATTCCTATGAAAAAAGAGGGTCGAAGCCTAAATTTAGCGATGAGCGTGGCTATTGTTGGCTACGAAGCGGTTAGACAAAATATGAGCAGTTTTGGAGAGTAAAATTGAGAGTTTTACTAAGCTTAGTTTTTTTGATTTTAAGTGCTTTTGCAGGGGAATTAAAGATCGCTTCATTTAACGCTGAAAATCTCTTTGATGGTGCAAATAACGGCAATGAATACAGGGATTTTGTGATTGGCAAATCAAATTGGAACAATGAAAAATATCTAGCCAAAAATAGACGCGTTAGCTCGCTTTTAAATGAGATGGACGCTGATATTGTAGCTCTTCAAGAGATAGAGAATTTTGGCGTTTTAGAGCGTCTTGCCAAAAGCTCAGGCTACAAATATTATAAATTCACTAAGCCTAAAAACTCGCCATTTGGGGTCGGATTTATCTCACGCATTCCTTTTGAAAACTCTAAAATTTATAGCGTTAAAAACGAAAAAACTAGAGATATTTTAAGGGTTGATGTGAGTTTTGATGGGGGTAAAATTTGCCTTTATACTCTTCATTTTCCAGCCCAAAAAAACCCAGAACGAACCAAAAAAGCTAGCCTAAACACCCTTAAAAACGCTATCAAAGATGGGTGTGAAAACTCAGTAATTTTAGGCGATTTTAATAGCGAATATGGCAAAGATTTTATCGCAAATGATATCATAAGAGTTGGTAATTTTAAAAATCTTTGGGAATTTGTGGGGGTTTATAGCCGCTCATCGCATATCTCAAATAGAGCTATTGACCATGTGCTTTTATCACCAAGTTTTTTTGATGGTGGCAAATTTAGCTATAAGCCAAAAAGCTTTGGAGTGTTTGAGAGTGAGCGATTTTATGACAAAAAATCCCCAGTTTCAGACCACAAACCGCTATTTTTTACTCTCACTTCTACACCAAACAAGCTCACAAGCAGATCTGGCACTCTAAATAGTATTAAAATTTCTGAAATTTCACTTCAAACCAAAACACCATTTATTCTAAAAGAAGTCGCTGTGATTTACAAAGACAGATATGGATTTGCTTTGAGTGACAAGAGCAGTGGAATGTATGTTTTTGATAAAGATAGTGAGCTTATTGTTGGTAATTTAATTGACGCTAAAGTTAATGGAATAGGGGAATTTAAAGGAAATCTAGAGATTACTTCACTATCAGTTAGCAAAATATATGATAAAATACTAAACCTTGATGAGTATTTTTTGGCTGAAAACAAGCTTAAATATGCTAAAAATGGCGATGTGATAAAATGCCTTGAAGGAGATGTCAAAAATGGCACAATTCACACTAAATTTGGAAGTTTGCCACTATACAAAAAAGGTGGTATAAAAGATGGTTATTATAAATTTCAAAGCGTTTATATCAACGAATACAAAGGCAAATTACAAGGCAATATAAGATGAGAGTATTTGATATAATAATGGTGATTTTGTTTGTTTTATTTATGATTTTTATGATTGTAGGCTTTAACAAACAGATGATTGAGAAAAATAAAAAACGAAAAAATCAACAAGATAGGAAAAAAGATGAGTTTATTGATAGAGATAGGAGTTGAAGAACTTCCAGCGATTCCGTTTTTGAAGGAATACCCAAATATCGCCCCAAAATGGCAAAGTGTGCTTAAGAAGTTCAAGCTTGATAGCGAGTTTAAGCTGTATTTTACACCAAGACGGATAGTGATTTTTCATAAGAGTTTTGCTAGCAAACAAGATGATTTTATCACTCAAAAAATAGGCGCACCAAAAGCTGTAGCACTAAAGGGTGGTGAGTGGAGCAAGGCTGCGAGTAGTTTTGCACAAAAAAATGGCCTTAGCTTAGATGAACTTGAGTTTAAAGTAGTAGATGGCAAAGAGGTTTTGTATCACGAAGAGCTTATCAAAGGACAGAGCACAGACGAGGTTTTGCCTGAGATGGTGAGTGAGTTTTTGGGCAGCTTGCACTTTGGAAAGACGATGAAATGGGGAAGTGGTGAGTATAGTTTTATAAGACCTGTGAGATCTTTAATGTGCTTGCTTGATGATAAAAATGTAGATATGGAAATTTATGGTGTTAAATCAGCGAGTGGGTTTTTGCCACATAGAGATTTTAGTTACAATCCTATCAAAATAAGTAGTGCAGACGAGTATTTTGTTTCGCTTAAAACTCACGGCATTATACTTGACCCAAAAGATAGAGAGGCTAAAATCTTAGATGAGTTTAACCAAATTCAAAAAATTCACGGCATAGAAATCGAAATCGACAAAACTCTGCTTGATGAAGTTGTGGCGATCACCGAGTATCCAACTGCGGTAGTTGGAGAGTTTGAGAGCGAGTTTTTAAGCGTGCCAAAAGAGGTAATCATCATCTCTATGAAAGAAAATCAACGCTATTTTCCAGCTTTTAGCACTGGAAATTTAAGCAATAAATTTGTAGCAGTTATCAACTCTCTTAGTAGTGATACAGGCCTTATCATCAAGGGCAACGAAAAGGTGCTTCGTGCAAGGCTAAGCGACGCAATGTTTTTTTATAAAATAGACAATGAGATCGGACTTAAGCCTGAAAAACTTAAAAATGTAACTTATATGAAAGAACTCGGCTCTATGTGGGACAAAACCTTGCGTGAGATAGAGGTTGCCAAAGAGCTTTGCAAAATTTACAGCGAAAAATTAAGCCAATATTATGAGGATTACAAAAGCGATATCATCCGTGCAATTACCCTAAGCAAAGCCGATCTATGCACCAATATGGTTGGTGAGTTTAGCGAACTTCAAGGGATAATGGGTGCGTATTATGCCAAAAATATGGGTGAAAAAGATAAAATTTGCACTGCTATCAAAGAGCAATACTTGCCAACTGGCGAACAAAGTGAGCTTCCAAGCACTCTACTTTCGGCTGTGGTGGCGTTATCTTGTAAGCTTGATAGCTTGATGGGGCTTTTTAGTATAAACAAAATCCCAACTGGCACTAAAGATCCATACGCTCTAAGAAGAGCGTCTTTGGGCGTGCTTAAAATCGCACTTGATAATAATTTAAAGTTTGATATCGATGAAATTCTAAGGGCGATTGCACCAAATTATGAGAAATTTAACCTTGATAAGTTAAAAAACTTTATATTTGATAGAATTTATACCCTTTATGATATCAATCCATCCATTATTAAAGCCTGCCTAAGAAATAGTGATGTTAGATGCGTAAATAGTGCTATCTTAGCACTAAATGATATAGTAAATGAAGATGGATTTGAGGCTAAATTTGACACATTCAAACGCCTTGCTAATATCATCAAAGATGAAAAAATCGGTGAAATTGACGAAAGCCTATTAGAACTTGACGCTGAAAAAGAGCTATTTAGTGCGTATATGGGGCTAAGCGTAACAGACGCGGATATTTATTCATATCTGCAAGAGCTTTTTTCACTCAAAGATAATATTGATAAATTTTTTGATGAAGTTATGATAAATGTAGATAATCAGGCTATCAAAAACAACCGCATAGCCATAATCGGTGCTATTTACAACTCATTTTTAAAGATTGCTGATATCAAAGAGATAAGCTTTAACTAATAAATTTGCCAAATTTGCATTTGATTAAATTTGCAAATTTGGCCTTAATTTAATACTTTACAAACATATTTTATCTTAATACCTTAAAATTCTCAACAAATTCTATACATTAAAATTATATTTATGCAAAAATTATCTAATCTTAAGTAAATTTATATCATAATTATCGCTATATTTCATAAAAAAGGATATTTATGAAAAATCCAAAAAACTTCCCAAATAGTAAAAAAAGGGGGGAGGTATAATTCCCTATTTGTAGGCTCAGTAGTAGTTGCTACTCTTCTTTGTTTGGTTTCTATTGCAGCAGAAGCTGATTTTAGTGAAATTATAGCTGGTAATGTTTTTAATACACCTACTAGCACTAAAATAAAAGTTGGCAATTCTCAAACCCAGAAAGAATTTACCCTAGACCAAATAACTGAACCTGGTCTGTCATCTACTCAGCAGGCGGAAATTCAAATGGCGTAGGTGAAGTTGATGGTTATACTCT
>JALFKC010000076.1 GCA_022775765.1 Campylobacter sp.
AAATGCAAGTATAAATGCAGATTAAAGTCGTTTGGGTTAGGAATTAGCCTCTTAGACTATAAACAACAAGCCCTTTGAGTTAGCTAAGGTTACTTGGCTTTAATTGGGAAGCACTCGCTTTTATAAGCGAGTGTGGTTCACTTAGTGTTGAATTATTAATTGGCAATTTTACTGTTTGCTATACCAAATCTTTTAGTTTTGCGAAATCAATCTTGCCAGTTCCAAGACGGGGGATCTCATCTACCTTTATAAACTCGCTGGGTGTCATTATAGGGGTCAAATCACTACGCTTTATCCACTCTAAAATTTCACTCTTTTGCATATCGCCACTGTAAACAAGCACAATTTTTTCGCCCTTTTTCTCATCTTTTTTGCTTGTTAATGCAAACTCGCAGTTAAGCACGCTCTCAAGCCTACTTTCCACATATCCAAGGCTTATCATCTCACCGCCAATCTTTACAAACCTACTAATTCTATCGGTGATATACAAAAATCCATCTTCATCAAAGTAGCCAATATCACCTGTTTTGTAAAATTTCATCCCATCAAAATAGGTTATAACTTTTGCGGTTTTTGCTTCATCTTTATAGTAGCCTTTCATTATCTGAGCTCCACCTACAAAGATTTGGCCCTTTTTAAATGGCTCTTTGATAATTTTTTCATTCTCATCGACGATATTTACTACAGTAAATGGAAGTGGCAGACCAGCACTTGAGGTTTTGTTAAAAACTATCTCTTTGTAGGTTTCAAGGTCAAGTAAATTTGGGGTATTTACGCTAATTACAGGGCTTGTCTCAGTTGCACCATACCCTTCTAAAATATCTATGCCAAATTTCATCTTAAACTCATTTTTGACATTTAGATTTAACTTTTCAGCCCCACTAATCGCCACTCTTATGTGAGAAAACATTAGTGGGGATAATTTTTTATTTTTGGTATAAATTCTAAAAAAGCTGTTGGTGCCAAACATAATTGTAGCCGAGTATTTTGCTGACATTTTACCCATCAAATACGCATCAGTTGGATCGCTTACACATACGCTTTTTAGCCTTTCATTGAGTGGCAAACACATACACACACAAAATCCAAATGAGTGAAATGTTGGCAAGCTTGCAAGCATTAGCTCTTTTTTATCACTATTTAAAAGCACAACTATCTCGCCAATATTTGCTAGGATATTTTTGTGAGTTAGCACTACACCTTTTGGTTCGCCCTCACTTCCGCTACTAAATAGTATCGCAGCCTCATCATCAAGTGAAGTTTTGGTAAAATAGAGCTTTTTAATCAGCCATTTTGGCATTAAAATAGCTTTGAAAAAGGCGATTTTTCTCTCTTTATCGCTGATATTTTTGGCTATATCTTCAATAAAAACAAGCTTATTGCTTAGTGATTTTTCAAGCTTAAAACCTCTATTTTTTAAAGCATTTACAAATTTCCTTGAGGTGACAATAGTTGAAATTTCAGCCTTTCTCACGCATTTTAGCAAAATATCTTCGTTTAAAGTATAGTTTAAATTCACGCACACCTTGCCCCTTATCATCACTAGCAAATTTACAGCACTATTTACAACTGAAGTTGGCAATATTATCCCTACATTTTTGCCCTCCCCAAGTGGTAAATGACGCCAAAATAGCAAAATAAGCGTGATAAATTTGGCACTGTTTAGCTCATATCCATTTGAATCAGCGATGATAAATTTGCTTAAATTTGCTCTATCAAGCCAGTTATAAGGCAGAGTTTTTGAAGAGTTAAGCATAGCTTCAAAGTTATAAAATGATAGTTTTACAACTTCATTTCTAAGCTCTTTTGCCTCTATATCTTTTGAAAGTAGCTTACCAAAAGTAATACTGATATTTTTTCTCTCTTTAAACATACCTCTTTTAAGACTTGGATTTCCCCTAGAAAATGTTGAGCCCCAAAGCCCACCGATATAAAATGGCACTATAACGCAGTTTGAGTTTTTGCTAGCAAGTTCATATCCCCTTAAAAACTCGCCGATTTGTCCGTTGTAGCTTAAGTGCCCTTCAGGAAAGAGTGCCACAACTTCGCCATTATCAAGATAAGTTCTAATCTGTTTGATTGCACTTTTGTTGTATCCGCCACCAATCGGAATAACTTTGAAAATCCTTAAAATCCACTTAATATACCAAATTTCATAGTAGCTTTTGTGCATTACAAACTTCACTGGTCTAAAACAAGCGATTTGGACTACAAACCAATCAATAAAACTCACATGGTTACCAAGTAGTAGCACACCACCTTTTCTAGGGATAAATTCGCTGTTTTGAATGCTAATTTTGTAGCCAAATTTAAAAAACGGTGTTGCAAAAATACGGGCAAAAAGATGAGGTAAAAGCCTAATAGATAGACAAAAGCAAAACACCATAATCATTGCAGCAAACAAAAATATCCCTTTGGTTGAGATTTGCAGATACGCTATAAGCATTGTAATAAACAAAAATAGCACCATAAAGTTATTTTGCACAAAGTTGCTTCCTGCGATAATTCTACCAATTAGCTCATTTTTGGCAAGGTGTTGGATGGTTGAGTTTAGCGGAACGATGAAGATTCCACCGCCAAATCCAAACAAAAACGCCCACGACGCCATCCAAAACACGCTAGTTGAAGCTGAAATCAAAGCTAAAGCTAACCCCATCGCAACTGCTCCAAAAGGCACTACGCCAAGCTCAATTCTATTTTTGCAAAGGTTTCCACACGCTACCGAACCAACCGCTATACCAAGAGCAGCCGCCATAGTAATAAAATTGCTTATCATTACATTATTGCTTCCAGTTACGCTTTTGAAATGCCCTGGGAAAACTGCGAGTGCTAGTTGAGCTACACCCCAAAAAAATGCAAGCCCAAGTACACACAAGAGTATTGTCTTTTCTGAAGTTAAAAATGAGAGATTTTTCCTTAGATATTTGAGTTTGGCGTATTCTTTTAGGTTAAACTGACTATTTTGGTGAGATGGCTTATAATAGGGCAAAATAAGTGTAGTTAGAGCCTCAAAAGCTGAAATCCCAACTATAAAAAGCCCTATAAACCAAACTGATTGCATAATCTTTGATGGGTCGTCTGAAGGGGTGAAATTTAACTCAAAAACTATAGAAAACAAAAATGTGCTAAGCAAAATCGCAACTATCGTAAGCCCTTCAGCTAGCCCATTTGCAAGACCTAAGTTTTTATCTCCAACGATGGTTTTGATTAGCCCCATTTTTGCTGGCGAATACACTGCACTTTGAGCCCCAAGTATCAAAGTGACAGCAAAGGCAAAATAGAACCAGCCATTAATATAAGCTAGCAATATTAACCCTACAAAAAACAGCTCACCAAACGCACAAGCTCTAATTATGTAAGTTTTAGAAATTTTGTCATTGAGATAACCGCTAAGGCTAAAAAGCCCAATATATGGCAAAACTATGAGTAAATTTATTAACGCAGTTAGCCAAATTTGTGTTGATCCTTCATATGTTTTCATAATGACATTTTGAATAGTGACTTTGTGAGCTAAATCTACTGTTGCGTTTAAAAAAAGTATAATTATAAACGGCAAAAATCCCCTAATACTAAAAAGTGCTTTCAAATTTTTCCTTTTTTTGCTGTTTTAAAACCTATAAATATATCATATAAAAGCTTAGTGTGAGATTTTTTGAGTAAATTCATCTCAAATTTATGCTATGATTTTCAAAAATAGAGCAAAATTTGCTAAAATACCACCAAAAAAGGATGAAATTTGAAAGTAACAATCACACAAGATGATATTAAAAGCTTAAATATCTATATGCTAACTCTAAGCAAAAATGCCAAAAAACAGCGACTGCTTAGCTTTTATGCTATACCATTTGAGTTTATTTTGGTGGGGATTTTTATTGATGGGATCTTTAAAACTGTGCCAGTGGCGTCGGTTAGTTCGCTAGTTTTAGCCGCTCTTTGGCTTTTAATATACCCAAAGCTTTACAAAAAAACAGTCAATAAACACCTGCAAAACGCTAAAAATATCGCCGAAACTAGCGTTGAGATGAACTTTAGCGTGGATGATGAATTTGTGATTTTTAGCAGTGACGAGGCAAAAGCTAGTGATAAATTTAGACTAAAAGATCTAAAAAGTATCGATGAAAGCGACAAAAACTACTTCATAGGTTTTAAAAATGGCACTCATATCGTGCTTCCAATTAACGATGAAACTAGGAAAGAAGTTGAAAATTTATCACAAAAAAATAGAGTTCAGGTTTATGAAGTAAGCATTAGAGAGTATAAATAAAAATTAATAATTTTATAATTTAATATAAGCTTTGCAAATTTACCAAAAAGCATATATAATTCTATTCAAGGCTAAAGTTTTAGCATTACAAATCAAAAGGACAATTATAAAACGAAGAGATTTTTTACTTACAAGTGCATTTAGTGCTATGAGTGTGGTAAGCTTAGCAAATGAAAACAATACTCAAAAATTTATCTAAAAATAACCATAGGAAATATTCACTTACCCTAACTCACACTCTCAAAGAAAGCGGTGATATCAAAAGGCTTTGGGTGCCGCTTCCTTTAAATTTACCATATCAAACTTTGATAAGTGTGATTAAAAACAGCGGAAACTATGATAAAATTTTTATGAGTGATTTTGACAATCCTACGCTATATGCTAAATTTAGTGTGTAAAATCCCAACTATACGACTAAATTTGATATTCTTGCAACCGAGCAATACTAATAATTTAGCCAGTGTTAAATTTAACAAAAAAGAGATACTTGATCCGTCTATAGAAGCGTTTTTAAAGCTAACTACTCATATTCAAGCTGATGGAATTGTTAAACAAAAATCAGATGAAATTAAAAAAGGCATAAAAGGCGACCTTGAAAAAGCATACGCTATCCACAAATGGGTTGCTATGAATATGAGCCACGATAATAGCGTGATGGGGTGTGGGGTTGGCGACGCAAAAGCCATTCTAACTTCTGGCAAACTATATGGCAAATTCCACGAAATTTCATCAAGTTTTTTAAGGTCAAAAAACTCTCTTATCTCATTTGCTATAAAAAATGCAAAAAGCGGAGCTACAGCGTTTCCAATATGTGCGTAAGATGCTAAATTGCTTCCATAAAATATAAAATCATCTGGAAAGCTTTGGCACCTTGCACACTCTCTAACGCTTAAACGACGCTTTAAGTTTGGATGAGAGTGGATTACAGCCCCACCACTCCTGCTCCCACGCCTGTTATTGTAGGGCTTGGTTTATCCCATTTAAGCTTTCTATTTCCAACATAGCCGCTAATTTTAACCCTATGTGATGAGTGATTTAATACACTCTCATCAAAATCATCAGGCAAATCGCCTATCGTGTCAAAAAGAGTTATTTTTTGTTTTAATGGCTTTGGAAAATTAACCTCTTTTTTTATATCATCTCTAACGCCTAAAATAATAACTCTTCTTCTATTTTGCCCAACCAAATAATCACTTGCATTTAAGACTTTAAATTTTACTCTATACCCACAATTTTCAAAGCTTTTTAAAATTTCATTTTCAAAATTATCTTTAAATTTAGCTCCTGCTTTTATGCCTGTGACATTTTCAACTAAAAAACATTTTGGCTGTATAAATTTAAGCACTCTTGCGTATTCTAAATACAAAGCGTTATAATGGCTGTTTAGATCTCTATTTTTACCATTTGCGATGGTAAATCCAAGGCAAGGAAAACCGCCGATTAAAATATCAGCTTTTGGGATAGTTTTTTCATCAAGTGTGTAAATGTCCTTGCAAGTAATTTTATGTTTTAAGTTTTTTTATATGTATAGCAAGCATCTTTATCTATGTCATTTGCAAAAACTATATCAAATCCAGCCTTTCAAAAGCCCAAATCAAGCCCACCACAACCACTAAAAAGCGAAACAACACTAGGCATTTTTAAGCCTTTTATTAAACTCATTAAAAACTTCATCTTTTGCTAATAAATCGCCATTAAAATATTTACTAAAACTTTTATGAAGTGTTATATCAAACTCATTTATTAACTCCATAACTGAATTATTAAGTTTATCAAAGCTTAAAATTACTTTTTTATTACACTCTTTAAGTAAGGTGTCTCTATTTATTCTAAGGCTATTCCTCATATCTATTTACTAAATTTGTAAGGTTTATATCATTTGAGTAGTCCGTAAAAACGCTATAAATTTCATCTTTATTGAAAAAATAAAGTTCTAAATTTGCATCGCTTTTTATAGCAACCAGCAGGTCATCACTATAAATAAATTTAGCCATATTTATAAATTTATCATAAAATTTATCTAACTTTTGAGTTGTTTTTATGACATTTAAAAGATTATTTAGTTGTGAAACTGAGTCAAGCCTTATTAGAGATTTGCTTTTTCTTTCTGTTAAAAAGCTTTCTAATCCCAAATCATCAAATAAAACATTTTTTTTTCAAAGCTTCCCATATTTATCTCTTTGTTTTTTGGAATTAGTGTTTTTACACTAATTCCAAAATCTTTAAATAAAACATCTGCCTTTTCTTTTTTGTTGCTAGCGATTCTATCCTTTATATTCTTAAAATACTCAGGAACTATTACATCTAAATTTTTTCTTATCTCATTATCACTTACGATGCCATTAAAAAGTACAGCTAATAAATCCTCAAACTCCCTTGCACTGCTTTTTCTTTTGGCAACTTCATCATTACAAATAAATTTATATAAATAATTTAAAATATAAAGTGTGTTAAAATCATCTTTTGCAGATAGATCATTAAAAAAGTCATAAATTTCATCTATATTTTTAATCTCTTTAAGATGCATAAACTCTTTTAAAAAACTGATTATTATAAGCTCTCTTGTCAAATCTAACCTTTTATACTAAAATTTCCTTGATTGTAGCATATTAGTAAAAATTTTTACTTAAAAATACTATATATTTTTATCCTAAATAAAGCTTTCAAACTCACACATTAAGCGGTAAGCTTCATCATCAAAGCTTATATCATAACTAAGTGATATAATAGGTCTTTCAAAGCTAAAAAGTGCGGTATTTATCTTTTTCTTAAAAGTGTTTAGGTATGATTTTAACTTAAAAAATAATTATTATTTTGTAAAAAATAAAATACCCCAATAGCTTTGCTAAATCTACTACTTCCAACCCTAATTCCAAAAATCTCTCTTGCAGGGATATTTGCAGCCCTTAAAAGTGCGACAAATACAGAGTTAATGTCCGTGCATTTGCCATATAGTTTGCCAGAAGTTAGAATGGCTTTTGCGTCGCCAACTCCACACCCCATCACGCTATTATCGCGGCTCATATTCATAGCAACCCATTTTTGGATAGCGTATGCTTTTTCAAGGTCGCCTTTTATTCAAATTGTGAAAATAATCGCTACGGTAAGCATTTTAATTTAGAGCATATTTATAAAATTTCAAAAGCTTTAGGTATAAAAATGTCTGAAATTTTTGCAGATTTTTAGTATTGTTTGTGAAAATTTGTAAATATTAAAAATTTCGCAATTTAATAGAAATTGGCGAGTTGATTTTGTTTGGGTTAAATGGCAAGCTTGGCCTACCTACGCACCCAAAGTTTTCGCCTGTGTAGAGAAAATTTTGCAAAAAATAGTCACTTTTGTAGCCTTTTTGATTTAGAAAATTTGCCATCTTAGAGATATCATTTTCATCCAAAAAATCACTATGCACAGTCGTTCTAACTTCAAATTTTACCCTATTTTCCAGCAAAAAATCCAAAGTTTTTTCAAATTTAGCATAGAACTTTGAGTTTGTTATAAGATAAAAGCTCTCTTCCAAACTCTTAAAATCAAGCGAAACAAAATCCACCAAACCATCATCTACAGCAGTTTTAATGGTGCTAAAATTTGTGCCATTTGTGTCAATTTTGTTTAAAAAACCAAGCTCTTTTGAAACTCTAAGAAGTGGTAAGAAGTCCCTATTTATCGTGCATTCACCACCACTAAAAACTACAGCTTCAAGTTTGCCAACGCGGTTTTTCAAAAACTTAATTACACTGCTAGTGTCGAATTTAGCGTCCCCTGTTACGATTTCGCAGTTGTAACAATACACACAACGCATATTGCACCCCACAAACCAAATTACGCAGGCAAGCTTGCCAGCAAAATCGGTCATCGTAAAAGGGGTTATGTCATAAATTCCTAAATTTTGCACGACTTTGGCTCGCTAAATTGCACACGCTCTTTGTGCTCGCCTTTTTTGCCTACATTAAAGCTCTCAACTGGTCTGTGATAACCCATTACCCTAGTATAGACAACACATCTACTTCTTTTGTCTCGGTTTTTAGCTAACGCTTCGTTCATTTTTCATCCTTTCATTGTTAATTATCTCTTGGTCGCAAATCGGGCAGTATTCGTGCTCGCCTGCGATGTATCCGTGCTTTTTGCATACGCTAAACACCGGCGTAATTGTTATATATGGAAGCTTGTAATTTGTGATGATATTTTTGACTAAATTTTTGCACGCCTCTACGCTTGAGATTCGCTCTTTCATATAAAGATGAAACACGGTTCCGCCAGTGTAGCTATTTTGCAAATCATCTTGCAAATTTAACGCCTCAAATGGATCGTCGCCAAAATTTGCAGGAAGTTGGGTCGAGTTGGTGTAGTAAATATTATCACCAAATCCAGCTTGGATGATATCAAGATAGCGTTTTTTATCCTCTTTGGCAAAGCGGTATGTCGTCCCCTCAGCCGGCGTAGCCTCAAGGTTATAAAGATTACCAGTTTCTTCTTGGAAAGATTTGATTTTATCTCTTAAATACGCTATCATCTCAAGGGCGAACTCTCGCCCAAAATCTGAAGCGATATTTTCAGTATCATTTGTGAAATTTCTTATCATCTCATTTGCACCATTTATACCGATGGTGCTAAAGTGATTGTTGAAGTTTTTGAGATACCTTGCAGTATATGGGTAAAGCCCTCTTTGATACATCTCATTTACAAATTTACGCTTTTTTTCTAGTGTGCTTTTTGCCATCAACAAAAGCTCATCAAGTCTTGCATAAAGTGCGTTTTTATCGCCCTTATACAGATATCCTAGGCGTGCTAAATTTAAGGTAACCACACCTATGCTTCCAGTCATCTCAGCACTTCCAAAGAGCCCACCACCACGCTTTAAAAGCTCTCTTAAATCTAGCTGAAGCCTACAACACATTGACCTAACCGCATCAGGCTTATAGGCGTTAGGATTTGGAATTTTATTGCCATTTTCATCTCTCATAAACTGCGAGCCGATGAAGTTTTGAAAGTAGCTAGAGCCCATTTTAGCTGTATTTTCAAAAAGAGCGTTTGCAACCTTGCTATCCCAGTTAAAATCCTCAGTTATATTAACCGTTGGAATAGGGAAAGTAAATGGCTGAGAGCACTTATCACCACTAGTCATTATCTCATAATAAGCGATATTTATCATATCCATCTCATTTTGAAAATCCCCATATGTCATCTCTTCAAGCGAGTTTTTGCCGCGATTTTTAGCCTGAGCCAAAAGCTCATCATCATTTAAATTTTTAAATAGATGGATGTCGCCCCTAGTTGGGATTTGATCTTTTAAATCCTTAGGGCAAGTTAGATCAATTGTGATATTTGTAAATGGTGATTGTCCCCATCTAGCTGGCACATTTAGGTTAAATATAAAGCTAGTAATCGCTTTTTTAATCTCTTTGAAGCTTAATTTATCTTTAAAAACATAAGGGGCTAAATATGTATCAAAACTGCTAAAAGCTTGTGCTCCGGCCCATTCGCTTTGCAAAATTCCCAAAAAATTTGCCATCTGTCCTAGGGCTGAGCGAAAATGTTTGGGTGCAGTGCTCTCAACTCTGCCACGAACGCCATTAAAGCCTTCATTTAGTAACGCCCTTAAGCTCCATCCAGCACAATACCCTGTAAGACAATCAAGGTCGTGGATGTGATAGTCGCCATTTCTGTGGGCTAGGCCTTCTGATTTGCTATAGATATTATCAAGCCAAAAGTTAGCGATAACCTTGCCTGCGGTGTTGTTGATAAGGCCCGCGTTTGAGTAGCTAGTGTTTGAATTAGCTGAAATTCGCCAGTCAGATTTGCCTATATATTCGTTGATAGTTTGGGTGCAATTTATATAGGTGGTATCGTCATTTAGTCCTAGAATTTGCTCTCTTTGCATTTTGTGAGTGTGGCGGTAGAGCATAAAGCTTTTTAAAACCTTAAAATAGCCTAAATCAAAGAGCTTTTTTTCTATGGTATCTTGAATCTCTTCAACGCTGATATTTTTAAATTTAGTGATTTTTTGCATAACCTCATCAAAGACTTTTTCGTCATAAAGCTCATTTTCACTATTAAATGCTTTTATAATAGCGTCTTTTATTTTGTAATCTTTAAATTCCTCTTTTTTACCGTCTCGTTTTGTTATGATCATAAATTTTGCTCCAAAAATTATAGATGACGAATTATAAACAAACTTAAGTTAAAAAACTATAAATTTTTGTAATTGGCATTTTAAATGATAAATTTAAGAAGAATATATAAAATTTACTTAAATGTTATACTGCCTATTTTATATGAGATTTTGTAAAATTATAACTTATAAATATAAATTTATAAATTAATTATTTTATTTAATATTTTATATCAAATTTATTCGTTTAACCCCTAAAATTTCAAATTTAAAACTCTTAAATCTAAAAATTATAATAGAAATTTATTAGTTTTAAATTTATAAAAAACTAAAATTCAGAAGATAATTTTTTAAATAATTATCAAATTTTAATATCGGACATTTTTTATCTCTTTTTAAGAATTTAAAGAGTAAAATTTTCGCAAATTTTTACAAAGGATATGAAATGAAACACGACCATTGCACAGCAAATTGTGAATGTCACAAACACCTTGATGGTAGCTCAAAAGTCGCTTCATCGCACCCAAGTGGTAACACCGAAACCACCTCTACTTCAAAGGACTCGGGCGATGATGACCCATCAGACCGGCAAACGCCATCAAATTTAAATATTTCAAACACAAATAACTCACACAAAAGTTGCCAATGTCACAATGATGATTGCCACAGCGATCAAAAAAGTGGTGATATTAGCCAAAATTGTCAATCAGAAAATAAACATAACTCACACGAAAACTCGTGTTGTTGCTCTAGCAAAGAAGCTCTAAAACCCAAAAAAGATCTCAAAATCCCAAAAGGCTATGTTTTAGATAGATATTTTATAGGCGAAATGGATTGTCCTACAGAAGAAAAAATCATCAAAAACGCCCTAAAAAATCACCCAGATATATATGATATGGATTTTAATCTTATCAAACAAATTTTTATCATCGTGCATAAAAAAGACTCAAATTTAGATATTCCAAAAGAGATCTCAAAACTTGGGATGAGAGCCGAGCTTTTAAATGACGAAAGCGGTATGACAAATGACGCCCAAAAGAGCAAAAAAGAGTTTTATTTGAAAATTTTACCCGCACTGATTTTAGCCTTTAGTGCTGAGATACTGCACTGGTTTTTTGAGCTACTGAGTGCTAGTTTTGATAGTGCGTTTTTGCGTGGTGCGATAATTGCGTTTTCGCTAATTGCGATAGTTTTGAGTGGTATTGGCACCTATTATAAGGGGCTAATCTCTATCAAAAACAAAATCCTAAATATAAACGCACTTATGAGTATCGCAGTAACTGGGGCGTTTATCTTGGGTGAGTTTCCTGAAGCTGCAATGGTTATGTCTTTATACGCACTTTCAGAGTGGATAGAGGCCAAATCCTTGCAAAAGGCTAGAGACGCACTTGGCTCACTTCTAGCACTCACGCCTGATAAATGCGAAATCAAAAGGGATGGTAAATTTAAAGAGATTTTAGTCAAAGAGGCGGTTATTGACGATATAGTCCGCATAAAACCTGGCGAAAAAATCGCCCTTGATGGCAAAATAATCAGTGGAAGCTCTACCCTTAATCAAGCCGCTATCACAGGCGAAAGTATGCCTATTTTAAAGGATATCGGTGATGAAATTTTTGCAGGAAGCGTGAATGAAAATGGTAGTTTTGAATACAAAGTAACTTCTCTAGCCAAAGATAGTATGATGGCAAAAATCATCAAAACCGTAGAAGAGGCCACTTCCAAAAAGGCCAAAACCGAGCGACTTGTGGATAAATTTGCTAGTATTTATACGCCTCTAGCGGTACTTTTTGCTCTGTGTGTGGCTATAATTCCACCGATTTTTACTGGCGAATGGCTTAGTTCTATACACAAAGGGCTTACGATTTTAGTAATTTCTTGTCCGTGTGCTTTTGTCATCGCAACACCTGTAACGGTAGTAAGTGCTCTTCGCTCCGCCCTTAAAATGGGGGTTATAGTTAAAGGTGGCGTCTATGTAGAGAGTTCAAAAAATCTCAAAAAAATCGCCTTTGACAAAACTGGCACAATCACTCACGGCAAGCCATTTTTGACAGATAATATCTCTTTAAAACCAAACTCTTTGATGATAGCTGCAAGTCTTGCGAAGCGTTCAGACCACCCTATTTCAAAGGCTTTGAGTCAGGCTTACGATGGTGAAATTGTAGAGATTAATGAGTTTAAAGCGATACTAGGCAAAGGAACAAGCGGTCTGGTAAATGGAAATACATATTACCTTGCAAGCCCGTCTTTTATAAATGAACTTGGGCTTATGGACGAGAGAATAAAAAAGCAAATTTCATCCCTTGAAAATAATGGCAAAACCGTAGTAGCCCTAGCCAAAGATGGTGAAATTTTGGGAATTTACGGCGTGGCTGACACCATCAAAGAAAATAGCATTCAAGCTATAAAATCCCTAAAAGAGATGGGAATTAAAACTATAATGCTAACTGGCGATAATGAAGTAGCCGCTAGGCAGATTGCTACAAAAGCAGGCGTTGATGAGTTTAGAGCCAAAATGTTACCTGATGATAAATTAAAAGCTATTGATGAGCTAAAAAGTGGCCTAAAAGATGGCAAATTAGTTGCGATGGTTGGCGATGGTATAAATGACGCTCCAGCTCTAGCTAAGGCCGATGTGAGCTTTGCGATGGGCAAACTTGGAAGCCAAAGCGCTATAGAGATAGCCGATATAACCGTGATGGATGACAATCTAGGCAAGATAGTGGATTTTATCAAACTTTCAAAGCACACCTACAATGTCCTTTGGCAAAATATCGGCTTTGCAATCGGTGTAAAGATATTTTTCTTAATCATCACTGTGCTTGGCTTTGGAACGATGACCTTGGCGATACTTGCCGATGTTGGAACGAGCCTTTTGGTTATCGCGAATGGACTGAGAATTTCAAAGAAAAAATTTGAGTAAATTTAATTTAGAGAAATTTAGGTGGCAAAAGTCACCTAAATTCACCAAATAATGGCTAAATTAAGTCTGCTATAAAGCAAATTTAGCAAAAAATATTCATCATATTAAAAGGGAAAAAATGAATAAAGACTGCATATACGGTCATATTTCGCATGGCCCATTAAATCATCATTCAAACCAAGATGATCGCCCACACCACGACCATCTGCATGATCACAACCGTTCACACGACTTTAGAAGTGTTGATAAAAAAATTTTGAAAATCAGCTTTTAGTACTCTAACAGCGATGATTTTAGAGATATTTCTTGGTGTGATAAGTGACTCTTTAGCGTTAATTAGCGATGGAATTCATATGCTTACGTACGCATTTG
>JALFKC010000077.1 GCA_022775765.1 Campylobacter sp.
AAATGCAAGTATAAATGCAGATTAAAGTCGTTTGGGTTAGGAATTAGCCTCTTAGACTATAAACAACAAGCCCTTTGAGTTAGCTAAGGTTACTTGGCTTTAATTGGGAAGCACTCGCTTTTATAAGCGAGTGTGGTTCACAAAGGTAGATACTGAAATAGAAGTTTATTGTAAGATTAAAGGCTAATTGTAAAAATCTCGTGCTTCTTTTATTTTGTGCATATTTGTTTTTGGTATATTTATATTTCATATATTTTTTAAGTGGTGACTTTTAGATAATTATGTTGGAAGAGACATAAAAAGCATCACCTATCTAAAACTCTATGAAACAAAGCTTGGTGCGTCTTTGGCTACGGCTATGTTTAAAGGTGTGGTGATTTTTGTAGGTGTGTTGTGATAAATCTAAGAATAATATACTTTATATGGTTATACAGATTTACCAAAATCAAAAAGACTAGTAAAATTTTAGAAGTGAAATGAATTTTAAATTTACCGCCAAAGGGCGGTAAATTCTCACACTGGAAGTATTCTGATTTTTGGGCTTAGGCTCTCTTTTAGTATGGTTTCTATCGCATAAAGTGTGCCAGTTGCACCGCTTGCACATCCACTGCAAGCCCCAAGATAGCGGATATATATGTCGATATTATCTGCATCTTCTTTTTTGATATCAAGTATCTCAAGATCCCCACCATCCATCATTAACATAGGGCGAATCTCTTTGTTTATCTCTTCTTCTACAGCTTTAAATTGTCCGATAGTATTCATATCTTCAAATTTAGTCCTGTTCTCAGAGATTTTACTCATTCCCATAAGGCGTTCTTTCTCCATCTCGGCTCTAGTTTCAGCTAAAATATCGACCAAATAATGATCCCTTTTTTCGTGTCCACCAGGCTTTACACAGCTCTTACAAAATGCACCAGCTTTGGTGTATTGAGTGATTTGCTCGACTGTTTTTAGGTCATTTAGTCTAATGACTTCTTTGATAGTGCCAAGGCTAACTCTAGCACACTCACACACTATTATCTCATCTTCAAAGTGTTCAGGATCTACGCCTTTATAGTTTGCTGCGGCTTGTTTGATGACATCGTATGCCATAACAGAACAGTGCATTTTTTGAGCTGGAACCGCAGGCGTATCAGGGTCATCACGCATAGCTTTTTCGACATCTATATTTGTGATTTTGACCGCTTCATCTACAGTTTTGCCCACGCAAAGTTCAGCCATTGTATCACTACTTGCGATTGCGGTGCCACAGCCAAAGCTTTTAAATTTTGCGTCTAAGATTTTATCAGTTTTTTCATCTACTAGCCAGTAAAGTCTCACAGCGTCCCCACAGCTCTCAGCACCAAAGTCAGCCACTACAAGTTTACCGCCTTTAGCTTTAGCCTCTTCTTCGGTTATCTCACCCATAAATCTAGGATGATTCATCCTATCTTGAACTTTTTGTGAATACTCTTCCCAAATTGAACCGCTTATTAAATTTCCTTTTGCCATTTTATCTCCTTATAAATCACTTACATGCCCGCTTGGTGCGTAGGCGAATGTGCTTGAAATGCTTCTTAATCTCTTTGTTGCTTTTTTGATCTCGCTAGCTGCATACTCTATCTCTTCGGCTGTATTAAACCTTGATAAAGAGAGCCTAAGTGCGGTGTGGGCTAGCTCTTTGTCTGCTCCAATCGCTTCCATTATAGGGTTGCTCTCAAGCGTTTCACTAGCACACGCCGAGCCAGTTGAGGCTGCAATGCCAGCTTTATTTAGATCCCAAAGCATCGCCTCCCCCTCAACGCCCTTAATTGACGCAAGGATAGTATTTGGGACTCTGTGCTCTCTTTTGCCTACAACTGAGACATCGCTCATCTCTAAAAGTGCGTCTTCTAGCTTGTCTCTTAGTTTTCTTACAAAAGAGTTTTCAAAATCGATAGTCTCATTAGCAATTCTTAACGCTTCACCCATAGCCACAATCCCTGCAACATTAAGAGTTCCACTTCTTCTTCCACCCATATGCTCGCCGCCGTGAAGTAGGCTAGTTAGTGGAATGCTATTTTTGATATATAGTCCGCCAACGCCTTTTGGTGCGTGAAATTTATGCCCTGAAAAGCTTAGAAAATCAATATCTGTATCTTTAAGATTGATAACTATTTTGCCTACAGCTTGCACTGCGTCAGTGTGAAAAAGTGCACCATTTGCGTGAGCAATAGAGGCAGCTTCTTTGACAGGGAAAATCGTGCCTGTTTCGTTGTTGGCCCACATTATGCTAACAAGGGCGGTTTTGTCATTGATTTTCTCTTTTAACTCATCTAAGCTTATAAGCCCTTCGTCATTTACACTAAGTCTTATGATTTTAACCCCAAGGGATTCCAAAAAATTACAGGTCGCTGAAATCGCAGGGTGTTCAACCGAAGTGATGATGATATTGTCTTTTTCGCCAGTGTAAATTTTGTCAAAATACACACCTTTTAACACCCAGTTATTGCTCTCTGTTGCACAGCTTGTGATAACGATATCATCATTATCGCTTGCTCCAAGCCCTGCGTAAAGCTTGTCAATTGCCTCTCTTAGAGGCTTGTGAGTATCGCTTCCAAAAGAGTGCAGTGAGTTTGGATTGCCGTAGTTTTCTTTTAAAAACGGCAAAGAAAGCTCTAGGGCTTTTGGATCGACCATCGTAGTTGCGTTGTTGTCTAAATAAACTCTTTTCATATAAATTTACTCCAAAAATTTTAATTAGGATAATTTTTATCTCTTTTGTATTATATCAAAATTTGTAAATTTTATTTTAAAATTTGATAATTTCGCCTAAATTTTTCAAAATTTTAGAAATTTCCCTGTTTTGGCGAGTTTATTAGTGAAAAAAACTCTTTTCTAGTATCAGGGTCTTTGATAAAACATCCACGAAGCGCTGAAGTTGTCGTGGTTGAGTTGATCTTTTGCACCCCACGCATCTCAACGCACATATGCCTTGCTTCTATCACTACACCAACGCCTAAAGGGTGGATTACATCTTGGATTGCGGTTGCGATCTGTTCGGTGAGCTGTTCTTGGATTTGAAGACGCCTTGCAAAGATATTTACCATCCTAGGGATTTTGCTAAGTCCTACAACCTTGCCATTTGGGATATAGGCCACATGTGCTCTACCAATAATAGGAAGCAAATGGTGCTCACAAAGGCTATAAAACTCAATATCTCTAACCAAAACCATCTCTGAGTTTGAGCTGTTAAAAAGTGCGTCATTTAGCACGACTTTTGGATCTTCTTTGTAGCCACTTGTTAAAAACTCTAGGGATTTAAAAACTCTAGTTGGCGTTTTGATAAGGCCTTCTCTATTTATATCCTCACCCAAACACTCTAATATTGTTTTAACTGAAGTTTCAAATAACTCTTGTCTATTTTTTTGCATATTTTTCCTTAAATTTTTGCTAAATTTTACTATTTTTGACTTTTGTACTGTTTAATTTTGAAATTCTAGCTAAAATAAAGATAAATTTTGGTATATTTACAGATAAATTTTTTAAAAAAGATCAAAAAAGGAAAAAAATGGAAGTAAATTCACAACTTTTAAATTCTGCTAATGCGACTATAGATGTCAAAATTGACCGCAAAGCTATAGATGACAAAATCTTAGCATTAGCCAAAAATGCCGCAAAACAGGTGAAAATTGACGGCTTTAGACCAGGCAAAGTGCCTGTAAGCGTAGTGCTTAAAAGATACAAAAGCGAACTTGAAAAGGACGCTAAGCAAGAGCTAATTAAAGAGGCTGTAGATGAGGGCTTAAAGGCTATTAATAAAAAAAGTGATGATATTTTAGGTGAGCCTGTATTTGGCAAATTGGACGACAAAGACGCACTAGAAGCGAGCATTGAGGTATCTTTTAGACCTGAGATTAGCGTTGATGGATATGAAGAGATTATCCCAACTTACTCAACCCCAAGAGTAACCAAAAAAGAGATTGAAGAAAAAGTTAATGAGTTCTTAAAAGTAATTGCCCCTATACAAAAGATAGAAAAAGAGATCTTAGAAAAAGGCGATTATGCCAAATTTGACTTTGAGGGTTTTGTAGATGGCGTTGCGTTTGATGGTGGCAAGGCTAAGGATTTTGTGCTAGAAATTGGCTCAAATCAGTTTATTCCTGGATTTGAAGATGGTATGGTAGGGCTAAAAGTTGGTGAAGAAAAAGATATAAATGTTAAATTCCCAGACAATTATAACGCTAAGAATTTAGCTGGCAAAGACGCAGTTTTCAAGGTTAAACTTAGCGAAATTCAAGCCAAAAATGTAGTTAGCGAACTAACTGATGAAATTTTAAGAAAAAATGTCCCAAATGAAAAAGACATCACCAAAGAGATTTTTGAAGGCAGAATAAAAGATGGCATTAGAGAAGATAAATTCCAAAAACTTTTAAATGACGAATTAAAGCCTAAATTTGCAGATAGTGCGGTTGAAAAGTTTAGCTTTGATCTACCAAAAAATATCGTAGAACAAGAGATGAATTTGCAATTTAACGCAAAATGGCAAACCTTTAGCCCTGAAGAGATGGCGAAATTTAGAGAAGACAAAGACGCACTTACAAACGAGAGAGAAAAGCTTAGAAAAGACGCTGAAAAGAGCGTAAAACTTACCTTTATAGTCGATGAACTTGCTAAGCTTAGAGGCATTGAAGTAAGTGATCAAGAACTAGCTCAAGCGGTGTATTTTGAAGCTTATAAATATGGCGTAGATCCAAAAGAGCATATCAAAAATTATCAAGAGAGAGGAATGCTACCTGCAGTTAAAATGGCACTTATCGAAGAGAAGCTTTTCAATGATCTTTTTAGCAAGGATGACAAAAGCAAAAAAGATGAGGAAAAAGGCGAATAATGAGCTATTATATCCCTTATGTGGTTGAGAAAACAAGCAGGGGCGAAAGAAGCTATGATATCTACTCTCGTCTTTTAAAAGATAGAATTATCCTACTAAGTGGCGAGATAAACGACGATGTGGCAAGTTCCATCGTCGCCCAACTACTATTTTTGGAAGCTGAAGACCCAGACAAAGATATCTATCTATATATAAATAGCCCAGGTGGTGTGGTTACGAGTGGATTTAGTATCTATGATACGATGAATTATATCAGACCCGAAGTTAGCACGATTTGCATAGGACAAGCCGCTTCAATGGGTGCATTTTTGCTAAGTTGTGGACAAAAAGGCAAGAGATATGCACTTCCAAACTCTCGCATAATGATTCACCAGCCACTAGGTGGTGCTCAAGGTCAAGCCACAGAGATAGAAATTCAAGCCAAAGAGATACTAAGAATTAAGAAAAATTTAAATGAAATCCTAGCTCAAAACACAGGCAAAGATATCGCCACTATAGAAAAAGACACCGATAGAGACTTTTTTATGAGTTCAAAAGAAGCACTTGATTATGGACTTATAGATAAAGTTTTAGAAAAGAGCTTAGAAAAATGACACTTGAGGTTTTGACATATCCAAACAAAAAGCTTTATGAAAAGTCCAAAGAAGTAACTAAATTTGATGAGAATTTGCATAAATTTTTGGATGATATGTATGAAACTATGATAGCTAGCAAGGGCATTGGTCTAGCTGCCATTCAAGTTGGCAATCCCATCAGAGCTATAGTGATAAATTTAGTCGGCGAAGATGATATCCAACACCCAGAAGATAAACTTGAGCTAATTAATCCTGTGATAACTCACAAAGATGGTGAGATAGTGTTTCAAGAGGGGTGCCTCTCGGTTCCTGGATTTTATGAAGATGTCAAAAGAGCAGGACATATCAAATTAGCTTATCAAGATAGAGATGGCAAATCCCATCAGATGGAAGCTGACGAGCTTCTTGGGGTCTGCATTCAACACGAGATAGATCATCTAAACGGCCATCTTTTTATAGAGTATATTGGCTACAATCAAAAAAAGAGATTTCAAAAAGAATTTAAGAAAAACCAAAAATGAGATCCCTAAAATGCACCACTTTTAATGATGAGATAAGCATTGTAGGCGTGGAAGCGTCTTTTTTAAGAGGGCTTCCATCCTTTAACATAGTAGGGCTTCCAAATACCGCGATAAAAGAGAGCGAAAACCGCATAAAAGCTGCACTTATCAATGCAGGCTTTAATTTCCCACCCAAAAAAATCATCATAAGCTTATCACCATCAGATTTACCAAAAAGAGGTAGCCATTTTGACCTTTGTATAGCGGTTTTGGTTGCTATGCAAAACGATGAGTTTGATGAGAGCTTTTTTGTCTTTGGCGAATTAGGACTTGATGGAAGTGTTAAAAGCACGGCAAATCTATTTTCTCAACTGCTATTTTTAAGCTCAAAAGTTAAAAATGCCAAAGTATTGCTTCCGCTTGAAATCGCCAAAAAAGCCGCCTGCATACCAAAACTTGAAATTTACGCAGTTTCAAATTTGCAAGATGCGGTGAGATTTTTTAGAGATGATGAGTTTAAAAATAGCTGTAAATTTAACGAAACACACGAAATTTTTGAGAATTTTATAGAGTTAAATGGCCAAATTTATGTGCCAAATTTTGACTACAAGCTTGATTTTAAAGATGTCAAAGGTCAAGCCAGAGCAAAAAGAGCTAGTCTAATCGCGGCTGCTGGAATGCATAATATTTTGTTTGAAGGAAGCCCAGGAAGCGGCAAAAGTATGTGTGCCAAACGCATTCGCTATATTTTGCCACCACAGAGTTTAGATGAGATTTTGCTAGCCTCGGCCTACCGGTCGCTAAACAATCAAGATAGCGATTTTAGTGCATTTAGACCATTTAGAAGCCCACACCACACATCCACAAGAAGCTCTATTTTTGGTGGCGGATCGCATAGTGCTAGAGTTGGAGAGATTGGGCTCGCAAATGGTGGGGAGCTGTTTTTTGATGAGCTTCCACACTTTTCTAAAAATGTGCTTGAGAGCCTAAGAGAGCCACTTGAGGATAATCAAATTCTCGTCTCACGCGTAAATTCAAAGACCAAATATCAGACTAAATTCATCTTCGTAGCGGCACAAAATCCTTGCCCTTGTGGCAATCTATTTTCTAAAAACGCGACTTGCATATGTTCTCAAAACGATATCAAACGCTACAAAAACCGCATCTCAGCACCACTTTTGGATAGAATTGAGCTCTATGTTGCGATGGAGGAGATTTCCAAAAACGATAGAAGTGATCTTACTAGTGCCCAAATGCATGAAGATGTTTTAAAAGCTTTTATGCGTCAAAAAAATAGAGGCCAAAGAGAGCTAAATGGCAAGATGAGCGATGAGGAGGTTAGTAAGTTTTGCACCCTTGAACCGCACGCTAAAGATACGCTTTTTAAGAGCATAAATAGATTTAATCTCTCTCAAAGGGGGATTAACAAAACTCTAAAAGTTGCTAGAACAATTGCAGATTTGGATGAAAAAGAGTTAATAGATAAAAGTAGTATAATTGAAGCACTTGGATTTAGGATTAGAGTATGAAAAATTTATATGAAAGTAGTGATTTTTTAGACAAAAGAGCGAGCGAAAGTTTTGGCATAAGTAGTGAAATTTTGATGGAAAATGCAGCCGCTAAAATAGAAAAGATCGTAAGAAAACATCTCAAAAAAGGAAGCAAAATTTTAGCCATTTGTGGCAGTGGTAATAACGCAGCTGACGCAGTTTGTGCTCTAAGAAGGCTTTGTGGGGATTATAAGTGTGAGATTTATCTAGTTTTTGATAAGCAAAACTCTATGCTAACTCATCAGCTTGCAATCGCTCAAAATGTCGGCGTTAAAATTTGTAGTGAATTAAAAAAGGCCAAATGCTATATCGATGGTATTTTTGGAAGTGGGCTAAATAAAGAGTTAAGCGATGAAATTGCAGATCTAATAAATGGTATAAATTCCAAAAAAGCTCTAAAAATCGCCGTAGATATTCCTAGTGGAATAGGGTTAAGTTTAATCTCAAAAGTAGCCTTTAAAGCGAACTACACTGTAAGTATGGGGGCTTTAAAGTTAGCCTTGTTTAGCGACTTTGCTAAGGATTATGTAGGCAAGGTAGCGGTGGCAAATTTAGGAGTTTCAAGGGGGAAATTTGAACTACCAACTACAAATTTTTTGCTTGAGAAAAAAGATCTAAATTTACCAAGACGAAAATTAAATAATACTAACAAAGGAAGTTTTGGTCACACTTTTGTGGTGTGTGGGCAGATGAGTGGGGCGGCCATCATCGCTGGGCTTGCAAGTAGTGCTATAGGGAGTGGATTAGTTAGCTTGGTTAGCGATAAGAGCCTAAGCTTACCACCAAATTTAATGCAAAAATCTAGCCTAGAAAATGCCAAAGTTGTAGCGGTTGGAATGGGGCTAGGTGGGACTAAATTTGACCTAGCAAGCTTAAATGGCAAAAAAGCGGTAATTGATGCGGATCTGTTTTATGATAAGAATTTAGTAGAGTTTTTAAATGATGAGTGCGTATTAACCCCGCACCCAAAGGAGTTTAGCTCGCTTTTAGAGCTTAGTGGATTTGGCAAAGTTAGCGTTAGCGAAATTCAACAAAATCGCTTTTTTTACGCTAAAAAGTGGAGTGAGAAATTTAGCAGTGTTTTAGTGCTAAAGGGTGCAAATACCATCATCACTTTTAGGGGCGAGATTTTTGTTATGCCACTTGGGTCGTCAAAACTTGCAAAAGGTGGCAGTGGTGATGCGTTAGCTGGGATGATAGCAGGGCTACTAGCCAATGGATACAGCCCGCTTGACGCGGCCATTAGTGGAACTATAGCTCACGCTATGGCGGCTAAGAAAGCAAAAGTTAGCTCATTTGCTATGGATAGTTTAGATTTAATCAAAGGGATAAAATGCTTATAAAAAAATTCGCCATTTTGTTTAGCGGAAATGGCTCAAATATGGAAGCTTTACTTCAAAAACTTCACAATCAAACTTTTGGGAATGTTAGGCTTCAATGTGAACTTCTCATCACCAACAATCCTGAGGCTTATGGCATTCAAAGAGCTCTCAAATTTGGGCTTGAGCCAATTATCATCAATTACAAAGATTTCAGCTCAAGGCAGGAATTTGATGACGCGTTGGTGGCTGAGATTTCAAAACACGATATCGATCTTACGATTTTAGCTGGATTTATGAGAATCTTGACGCCAAATTTTACTACAAAGATAAAAGCTATCAATCTTCATCCATCAATTTTGCCACTTTTTAAGGGTGCAAACGCAATCAAAGAGAGTTTTGAGAGTGATATGATGGTTGGCGGGGTGAGTGTGCACTATGTAAATGAAGAGCTTGATGGTGGTAAACTCATACTTCAACAGACTTTTGAGAGAAAAGATGGGATGAGTTTAGATGAGTGGGAGAGCAGTATTCACTCTTTGGAACATGAAATTTTGCCAAAAGCAGTTATAAAAATCTTAACCAAAGGAAATTAATGCTTGAATGGATATATTCACCAGAAGCGTGGGTAAGTTTGGCGACCCTAATTGGGCTTGAGTTGGTGCTTGGAATTGACAATATCATTTTTATAGCGATTTTGTGCTCTAAACTTCCACCAAATCAAAGGGATAAAGCTAGGATTTTGGGTCTTGGTTTTGCGATGATTACTAGGATTTTGCTTCTACTTACTCTATTTTGGATAATGAAACTCACCACGCCGCTTTTTAGTGTAGTTGGGGTTGAGATTTCAGGACGAGATTTGATACTTATAATAGGCGGGCTTTTTTTGATAGGCAAATCCACACTCGAAATTTATCATAATGTCGTCGAAGAGCCAGATTACCACGAAAATCCTAAGCCCAAAAAACACGCAGGATTTTTTGTAACCATCATTGAAATTGGCATACTTGATATAGTTTTTTCGCTCGATAGTGTAATAACTGCGGTTGGAATGGCTAATCATATCGAAATAATGATAATCGCAGTAATCGTGGCAATCTTTGTAATGATGGTGGCAAGTGGGCCAATAAGTAGGTTTGTGGATAACAATCCAACTATCAAAATTCTTGCACTTTCGTTTTTGATTTTGATAGGAGTTTCGCTTGTAGCTGAAGGGCTTGACTTTCATATTTCAAAGACTTATATCTACTTTGCGATGGCGTTTTCTTTGGCTGTTGAGATGATAAATATCTATATCAAAAACAAACACCAAAAAGCTACCTTAAAGTATAAAAACGAAGAGAAATAGTAAATTAACACTGTAAATTTAATGAATTATCTATTAAATTTACAACTGTTTTTGCAAGATAAATTCTACAATATTATGAAATATTTTAGTTAAAAGCCAAAATTTAGCTATTTCAAATTTATATGAATTTAAACCCTGCAAAGGCTTAAATTTAGAAGTAAAATAGAATTTTTATCAGTTAGCACAATAAATTTAGTTAATACTTTAAATTTACCATATTTTAAGCCAAATAATTATATCATTTCACTATAAATTAATAATGATTATCTTTTTGATGAGGTTTTTGATAATGAGTTTAAATGATATAAAAAGTGGGAAATCTTGCAAAATCAAGGCTATCAATGCCACAGATATCTTAGGGCAGAGACTCCTTGATATGGGCTTTATTGAGGGAACAAGTATCACAGTGATGAGACAAGCTCCTCTAAAAGATCCAATCGAGCTTAAAATTCACGGCTATTTGGTCGCTCTTAGAAGAAATGAAGCAAAGCTAATTGAGGTCGAATAAAGAGTGCAAAATATCAAAATTGCTCTAGCTGGTCAGCCAAATTGTGGTAAATCCACGATTTTTAATCTCATCAGTGGGCTAAGGCAGCATATCGCAAATTATCCAGGCGTCACAGTTGATAAAAAAGTAGGCTCATTTACTCACGGTGATTATAGGATAGTAGTAAGCGATTTGCCGGGGACTTATTCGTTTAGTTCATATTCGCCTGAAGAGATAGTGGCTAAAAAAGCGATACTTTTTGACGATGTGGATATTATAGTCAATATCGTGGATGCTTCAAATCTCAAAAAACATCTATATCTTACTTTTCAGCTTTTGGAAATCGGCAAACCTGTCATTGTGGTTTTGAATATGATGGATGTTGCCAAAAATAGAGGATTTGAGATAAATACGGCTAAAATTTCATCTATGCTAAAATGCCCCGTGATTGAAGCAAGTGGGGCAAGGGGCGATGGTAAGGCTGAGATTACAAACGCGATTATTGATACTTACAACAAAAAAGAAGAATATAAAGAGTTTAAAATTGACTACGAAGAGCTTGAGGATTTTATCAAAGAGATAGAAGATGATATGCCAAGTGAGCACCAAATATCCAAAAGATGGTTTGCGATTAAAGCCCTTGAAAATGATAAGGTTATAATGCAAGCTATAAAAGATGAGAATTTGCAAAACAAAATCATCTCTCTTAGAGATAAATTTAAGAGACAATTTTCCAGGCAAATTTCTACATTTTTAGCGACTTTTAGATATGATTCGGCTGATATTGTCTATAGTGTAAGCACTACTCAAAAAGACCCTGATAAGAAAACTCTGACTGATAAAATTGACGCTGTTATCCTTAATCCGTGGATAGCTTTTCCTATTTTATTTATGATAATATTTATCATATATGAACTTGCTATAGTTTGTGGATATAAGCTAACTGATTATACTTGGCCGATTTTAGCTGGTATTAAAAATTTCACCATTGATATACTTCCAAATGCCGATCTTACCGATGTTCCAATGATTACGGATTTTGGAATTTGGATGGTAAATAGTGCAAATTCACTTCTAAATTATATACCGATATTTTTGATACTTTTTGCTTTGATTGCTATACTTGAGGATGTGGGATATATGCCTAGGATGGCGTTTATCCTAGATAGAGTGTTTAAAAAATTTGGACTTCACGGTCAATCGACCCTGCCACTAGTTTTAGGCGGAGCGTTCGTAGGAGGTTGTGCTGTTCCTGGCATTATGAGCACAAGAGGGATAGCTGATGAGAGAGCTAGAATGGCTACAATTTTAACCGTGCCATTGATGAACTGCCTAGCAAAGGTGCCATTTTATACGCTGATTTTGGGTGCGTTTTTCCCAAATAATATGGGAATAATGATGTTTTTTATCTCTACTATTACGATTTTTACAGCACTGTTAGTAGCCAAGTTTATCACATCTACAGTGCTTAAAAACCGAGTAACTGCACCATTTGTAATGGAACTTCCACCTTATCACTTGCCAACTTTTAAAGGCGTAGTAAGAAAAGCCATTGAAAGAGTTATCCAGTATATCAAAAAGGTTGTTACAATCGTTTTAGCAGTTGCTGTGATACTTTTTGCACTTTTAGAATTTCCTGGTCTTAGCAAAGAAAAGCACGCCTATTATGACGAACAAACCACTCAAATGCTTGTCAAATTTGACAAAAAAATCAAAAATAATAGCTATTATGAATTTGTAAATGAACGCCAAAAAGTCTCAGAACTTCTAAACTATTACGACAACTATAGAGCCAAAAAGATGGCAGCTTCAAAAGAGAGTGCAGCTAGGGTTGATGAGAAATTTTTGGCTAAAAATGCTGAGTTTTATAAATTTGTCCGCCCAGAAAAAGACAAGGACGCAGGTGCTATTAATAAAGCCTTAAGAACCCTATCTAAGGATAGAAACAAAATCCTAAGAGATGCTAAAAACGACAAAATCAATAACTCAATTTTGGGAATGGTTGGTAGGGTGTTTGAGCCGATAACCCAGTTTGCAGGCTTTGACTGGAAGATTAATGTCGCGTTTCTTAGTTCGTTTGCGGCTAGAGAATCTGCAGTGGCAACTTTGGGTGCAATTTATGAAAGTGGTAAGGCAACTGATGAGAGCGTTAGCGAAGAAGAACTAGAAAATTCAGAAGTTGCAACCACTAGAATAGAAGAGAACTTAGCCCAAAATAGCGGATACACCCAGCTTCACGCAGTTGCAATTATAATATTTATGCTTTTAACCCCACCTTGCATAGCCTCAATGATGGTTGTCAAACTTGAGACGGGGAGCTATAAATGGATGAGTTTTGCGATATTTTTCCCTATGCTTTTGGCAATTTTGGTCTCAAGTATAGTTTTTAGTGTGGCAAGACTATTTAAGGCGGACGCATTAACTGCGATGAGTGTGTATTATGGATGTGTGCTTTTAGCTGTGATTATTATCGGATTAAAACCAAATAACGCTACAAATTGGAGTGGTGGTTTAGCAAACAAAAATTAAATTTAATCAAAGGAGAAAAAATGAAAAAGGTTATTTTTGCAAGTATTTTTACAATAAGTTCAGTTTTTGGCCATACAGCACTTATGAGTTGCTTTGACAATGGTGATGGAAGCGTAACTTGTGAGGGGGGCTTTAGCGATGGAAGCAGTGCAAGTGGGGTGAATTTCAGGGTCGAACAGGGTGGCAAAGTCATTGTGGAGGGCAAAATGAGTGCTGATAGTGAATTTACATTTGACAAGCCAGAGGGTGAGTATGAAGCGATCTTCGATGCTGGAGAAGGCCATAGAGTCGTAGTTTCAAGTAGCGATATAGCAGAATAATTTATAAAGGATAGACGATGAAAAAATTACTACTTAGTTCAGCTTTAGTAGCAACAATGTTTAGCTCTGCATTTGCACACTTTCAAATGCTTTACACGCCAAATAGCGCCCTTGAAAAAGGTGGCAATGTGCCTCTAAGACTTGTTTTTACCCATCCATTTGCAGATGAGCACACTATGGATATGGGACTTCAGGCTGATGGAAGCATAAAAGAGATAAAAGAGTTTTATGCTATTCATAAAGAGAAAAAAACAGATCTCAAAGATACTCTAAAAGAGATAACCTTTACTGGTGCAAGCAATGCTGGCAGGGCATATAGCAGTGAGTATAAAGCAAGATCGATGGGCGATCATATTTTGGTGTTAAATCCAGCTCCATATTATGAGAAAAATGAAGACGCATATATTGAGCAAATTACTAAAGTGATACTAAATGTCGCAGGACTTCCAACTGATTGGGATGCTGAGCTTGGCTTAAAGGCCGAGATTGTTCCACTTACTAAGCCTTATAGCATTTGGACTGCAAGCACATTTAGTGGTATAGTAAAAAGCGAGGGCAAACCTGTTCCATTTGCCGAAATAGAGGTTGAATACCTAAACCACGATATTGATTTGGAAGCTAATAAATCAGGCAAAGCTAGAGTTAAAGCTCCTCAAGATAGCTTTGTAACTCTAACTATCAAAGCTGATCAAGATGGCAAATTTACATTTGGCATACCAAAAGCTGGATGGTGGGGATTTGCAGCACTTGGCGTTGGACCTGAAGATAAATATGATGGCAAAGAACTTAGCCAAGACGCGGTAATTTGGGTTCAGGCAGTGGATATGAAATAAAGGATAAAAGATGGAATACCTTGTTTTATTAGCTGCAGTAGCAGCGTCAGTGTATTTTTTATATCACAAATTTGCCAAAAAAGGCGGTTGTGGCTGCGGATGCGGCAAAAAAGACAAAAACAAAGAGGCTTTGTAAGTAGCGGTGGATGGACTCATCCACCTTTTTAATCGCTTGAGTTTACTTCTATTTAAACAGGTTTTTTGTATAATCCTTAAAAACAAAGGGCTACTATGAAAAAATTTATCTCAATTTTACTGATTTTATCTTTTAATTTAGCACACGCAGATTTGCACACAAATTTGGTAGAAAGTGGAATTTTAGATAGCCAAGAACAACCAAGGCCAGTGGCAAGCGGCTTTAAAATCAGCGAAGGGCCTGTATGGAATGGAGAGATTTTTTTGTTTAGTGGTGTGCTAGATGATACACTTTATAAACTTGATGGCGGCGTAGTTAGCGAAGTGCTTTACCCTACAAATCACGCGAACACTAATGTCGTGGTGGACCATCTTGGCAATCTAGTGCAAGCACGAATTAATGGGCTAGTATGTTGCTAAACAAAAAAATGAGTTTGTTTTGGCTGATAAATTTGACGACAAAACTCTAAATTCACCAAATGACATTGCGGTTTATAAAAATGGTGATTTGATTTTTAGCGATCCAAACTCCGCGGTAATTTTAGGGTTCAAAGATAAAAACGAGCTAAATTTCAATGGGGTATATAGATTTAAAAAGGGCGAAATCGAACTTATCACTGATAAGATATCCTTTCCAAATGGGCTTGATTTTTCGCCAAATTTTAATAAGCTTTATATAAGTGATACAGATACAAGTATAATTTATTCGCTCGATGTTTCTAAGAGTGATGAATTTACAAATTTGCGTGAATTTATAGACCAAGAAAAGATTTTTGCTGATAGAAATTTAACCAAAAACGGCTATTTTAAAGGCTCTGTTGGTGGTGATGGACTTAAAACTGACAAAGATGGCAATATCTTTGTAGCTACAAATTTAGACGTTGTAGTTTATGATAAGGATGGCAATTATTTGGGCGAAATAGCCCTTGATAGCACTCCTACAAACTTAGCATTTGGCGGCGATGACCTTAAGACTTTATATATCACAGCTATGGAAAATATCTATGAGATTATGGTTTTGACTGGGAAATAATTAGAACTTGATTTATTTTACAATTGTTAGTAGTTTATAAGTGAAATTTCGTATAATATAGCAGTAAAAACACAAAGGAAGCAAAACGCAAAGCATAATAATCAAAGCAAATCAAAACTTTTTAGATGAAGCTATTAAGTTACTTCAAAATCTAGCAAAAGAGCAAAACCAAGATATACAAATAAGCCAAGAGCCAAGGAGCTACGGCGACGATGAAATTTACGCTGAAGTAATGAAACGAAGTGAAGCTATACATAGCGGCACGGCTAAACTCATTTATTTTGATGATTTTAAAAAAGATATAAGCGAGTTTTTAAAAAGCTTATGATTGTTTTAACTAATCAATTTAAAAGCGAAGTCAAAGAAATTTTAGAGTTTATATCGCGTGATGGCAGTGCAAGAGCCTATAAATTTTTATGATGATTTGATAGATAAAATACCACAAATTACTTTTAACCCCTTAGCGATCTACAAGTAGAGCATAAGAAAGCTAATTTTTAAGGGCTATGTCGATTATCAAAGATGATATTTATGTTCTAGGCATTTTTAAATCTAATCTGTGGAGTAAAAAGCCTAAATTTTGACAAAAAATCATTGCTTTTTAACCTAATTATAATGGCAAAACGAAATTAACTGTTTGAATTGTTTTAACAAATTTTTCAAAACAGTTTCGCTCTGATAAGATTTTTCTAAGTTTTTGAAGTATCTATTTTAGGAGACAAAAAGTGTTACATACCTAAAAAAATGGTGCGGATGAAAGGACTTGAACCTTCACGCCGTGAGGCACCAGATCCTAAGTCTGGCGTGTCTGCCAATTTCACCACATCCGCAAATTATAAAAATTACTCATAAGAGTAATCAAATGGTACGCCCAAGAGGATTCGAACCTCTGGCCTACGGCTTAGAAGGCCGTTGCTCTATCCAGCTGAGCTATGGACGCATTTAATAATAATGGTACGCTCGAAAGGAGTCGAACCTTCAACCTATAGATCCGAAGTCTATTACTCTATCCAGTTGAGCTACGAGCGCCAATACTGTGGGGTGAGTTACGGGGATCGAACCCGTGACCCTCAGGACCACAATCTGATGCTCTACCGACTGAGCTAAACTCACCAAGAATGGTCGGGGCGAAAGGATTCGAACCTTCGGCCCTCTGGTCCCAAACCAGATGCGCTACCAGACTGCGCTACGCCCCGTCACATGCCTACTCTTTTTTGTAAAGCGTTATTATACAAAAAAAATTTTATAAAGTCAATATAAATTAGCAAATAAATCAAATTTATCCAAATTAAGCGTTGCAATAATATTTGTTTAATGTAAAATAAGAAATTGGTAAAAAGCGTTGTTTATTTAGTGTGATTTTTAAATCGCACTAAATAAAACTCATCAATTTAAATAAATTAAAGTATTTAAAATTTAATTGCATCTATATATTCATCAAATTTATATCAAATTCCTCATTATCAAAAAGCAAATTCCACTTAAAATTGCAGCAAATGGTATCGTAATTGCCCACGCCACCCAAACACTTCTAAGAAGCTTCCAGTTCGCGTCTTTATTTACCATTCCTATGCCAATTACAGCCCCTATTAAGATATGCGTCGATGAAACTGGAAGTCCTAAAATCGTAGCACACATTATCACCGCACTTGCACTAATCTCGGCACTAAAACCAGAGGCAGGGTGGATATGAGTTATGTTTTTGCCGACAGTTTTGATGACTTTTGAGCCCATAAACCAAAGCCCCATCGCAAGACAAAATGCAAAACTAGCCACAATTAAAGGTGAGTTCATAGAAGTGGTATTTTTATGCAATGCATCCAAAATAGCCATAAATGGGGCTATTGCGTTAGCAATATCGTTTGAGCCGTGAGAGAATGCAAATGCGCAAGCACTAAAAATTTGAAGTAAGGAAAACATTGAAAATGTTGATTTTTCAAGGTTTCTAGCTTGCAAATTTTGGGCTACAATAGACAAAATCACCCACACCACTACGCTCGCTAAAATAAGAGTGCTTAGGACAAAAAATTTGTTTAAATTTAGATAGCTTAGCCCTTTAAAAATGACAAGTCCTGCGATTATAAAAAACGAAGCTGTTCCTATTAGGACAAATGCAAGCTTTAAATTTGAACTTGAGCTTAATTTGAGCTTTTTATTCTCAAATTTTTTGATTTTTGCAAGGGCCTTGTCATCTAAATTTGACGAGTTTTTATCTATAAATTTGCTTTTTTTGCGGTCAATTTTGTCTAATTTTTTGCTAATATTTTCATTTTTATTAAATATATAAATTTTGATATTTGTGTAGATTAAATATGACAAAACTCCGCTAAAAATTGGGCTAAGACACCACGAAACCACGATCTCTCCAACTCTTTGCCATACCACTAATTGATTAAAACTCGCTACCCCAAAGGCTAATGCACTGCCGATTATACCGCCGATGACACAGTGGGTTGTTGAAATAGGATAGGTCTTAAAGTTTGCCAAAAATATCCAAAAAGATGACGCTATTAACGCACTTAGCATTATCAAAATATACTCTTTTTGAGTTATAGAGATTGTTTTGATATCTATAATCTCAGTTTTTATTGTGCTAGTGACGCTAGAACTTACCAAAATCGCTCCGCTAATTTCAAAAACAGCCGCAATCAAAAGGGCGGATTTGAGGCTTAAAACACCAGAGCCAACGCTAGTTCCAAATGAATTTGCCACATCGTTTGCACCGATATTAAACGCTAAAAACATTCCAAAAAATAGTGAAATCACAAATATAAACCGAAATTTTTCGTCTAAATTTTCAAATCCCCACGCCAAAATATAGATAAAAATCACAAGCATTATAAGTGTAAAAAGTAGATTTGTTTTTATAAGATTCATCCATCTCCTTTAAATTAGCCCACAATTTTAGCAGAATTTTCGCTTTTTGCAACGCTTTATCAAAATTTGGTGAGTAAATTTATATAAAAATTTATGATAAAATGTATCAAATTGTAAATTTTAATGCAAATTTAAGGAGAAAATTTGAAATTATTATCGTGGAATGTCAATGGAATAAGGGCGGTTTTAAACAAAAACAACCTTGAGTTTTTTAAAGATTTTGACTTTATAGGGCTTCAAGAGATCAAGGCAAAAGAGGAGCAAATTCCAGCTGAAATTTACTCGCTTGGTTTTAAAGAAATTAGTGTAAATTCAGCCCAAAAAGCTGGGTATTCAGGGGTTTTGAGCCTTAGTAAATTTGGCACAACTACAACCAAATCTATGTTTTTTGATGACGATGAAGGTAGGGTGTTAGAACACAGATTTAAAGACATAATCATCTTTAATATCTATTTTCCAAATGGGCAAAAAGATGATGAGCGTTTGGCTTACAAGATGAAATTTTACAAGGATTTTTTGGCTTATATCAATGAGCTTAAAAGGGATTTTCATATAATAATTTGTGGCGATGTCAATACCGCCCACCAAGAAATCGATCTTAAAAATCCCAAAACAAACTCTAAAACTAGCGGATTTTTGCCTATTGAAAGGGCGTGGATAGATGAGCTTTTAGAGAGTGGATTTATCGATACTTTTAGGCTGATAAATGGTGATGAAGTGAAGTATTCGTGGTGGAGTTACCGCTTTAATGCAAGAGCGAAAAATGTAGGCTGGCGGATTGATTATTTTTTTGTTTCTCAAAGTCTAAAGGATAGATTAAAAGACGCATTTATAATGGATGAGATTTATGGAAGTGACCACTGCCCTGTGGGGATTGAGCTTGAAATTTAGCCGATTTTAAATCTTAAATTTTAGTAAATCTTAAAGGAAATCAATGCAAATTTTATCTATTTTGATGGCGTTGTTAGCTGGAATCGCTCTATCTTTGCAAGCAGCTATCAATTCAAACTTAGCTTCAACTCTGGGCTCAAAGCCGGTGTTAGCAGCGTGCGTGAGTTTTGGTGTGGGTTTTTTAACCCTTGCAATTTTTAGTAAATTCTTTGGCGAGCTTGATTTGGGTGCACTAAAAAATCTCAAATTAAATGAGTGGTGGAAGCTTATGGGTGGAATGCTTGGGGCGTTTATGGTATTTTCATCGATATTTGTAGCCCCAAAACTGGGGCTTGTGTTGATGTTTTTGTTTGTGATATTTGGGCAAATTTCAGCTAGTTTGATTTTGGATTATATCGGTGCGTTTGGACTTGAGAGAAAAGAGATCTCGCTAAGTAAAATCATAGGACTTATTTTTGTTGGGGTTGGAGTTTTGATCTATCTTAGCAAGGATTTAAGGCAAATTTTTTAATCTTTTTCTAGCTTTTTGATAAATTTTACTGCGTTTACAATCGCTACTTTTCTATCATCATAGATGTTTTCATTACCGAGAATTTTGATAAGTTCGGCTAAAACACTACTATTTTGGTCGCTTTTTTTAAGGACCAAAAGCACTTTAACATCGTAGCTAAGTTGAGTATTTATCATATCTTCAAGTGCGTAGGCTCCAGAGAGATCTATAAAAGAGACATTGCTGCAATCAATTATCAAAACCTTAGTCTCTATTAAATCGCTAGTTCTATCGATGATTTGAGAAGTAGATCCAAAGAAAAATGGTCCATTTATACTAAAAATTCTAATCCCATCTTTAATGCGGTTTAGTTCGTTTTCATCACTTTGAATCTCTACATTTGTGCGAAGAGAGATTCTATACATCAAAAGTATGCAAGAAGCGATGACACCAACGCCAACAGCGATGATGAGATCTACAAATACAGTTAGCAAAAATACAAGTGCTGCTACTATTAAGTCGTGAGCTGGAGCGTTTTTGAGCCCTTTTAAAAAGCGATAATCAAGTATATCAATGCCAACTTTTATTAATATACCAGAAAGCACTGCTAATGGAATAAATGATACAAGTGGGGCGATGATAAGCAAAACAAGAAGCAAAAATATTGAGCTTATTATCCCTGAGATGGGCGTTTTACCACCAGCTTTGATATTTACTAGTGTTCTCATTGTTGCACTCGCTCCAACTACCCCGCCAAAAAATCCACAAAACATATTGTCAAGCCCTTGACCAATTAGCTCTTTGTTGGGATTTTGCCTAGTTTTGGTAAGAGAGTCGGTTACCACCAATGTAAGAAGTGAATCGATTGAACCAAGCAAGGCAAGCATCGCTGCGTATAATACAACCATAGAGATCTTGTCAAAACTAATTTGTGGAATGTGAAAATTTGGTAGTCCTGTTGGAATTTCACCAATCGTTTTGATATCAATATCAAAAATATATACTATTAAAGATAGCACTACAAGAGCAATTAATGCGGGTGGAATAATTTTGGTATATTTTTTTGGTGTAAAAAATATCATCAAAAGAGTTGCTATGCCAACTGCAGTGCTTGCATAGTCAATATTTGCAAATGTCTCTTTAAATTTCATCAGTGAGCCGATGACATTTCCAGCACCATCATTGCCAAAAAACACAGGAATTTGAAGTATGATGATAATGACTCCAATGCCATTCATAAAGCCTGAAATCACTGGATATGGGATAAATTTGACAAATTGACCAAATTTTAAAATTCCAAAACAAATTTGAAAAAATCCTGCCAAAACAAACACAGCTAAAATTAATGATAAATTCTCTATACCAAACGCTACTACAACACTTGAAATGATAACCGTCATCGGCCCGGTTGGGCCTGAGATTTGGGTTTTGGTCCCGCCTGCAATAGAGACAAAAAGTGTCAAAATAATCGCACAATATATCCCCGCACTCGCCCCAAGCCCGCTAGCAATCCCAAAAGCCAAAGATAGTGGAAGTGAAATAATTCCAGCTGTCAAACCACCAACTAAGTCGCCTCTAAAATTTAAAAACATTATCCCTCTTTTATTTAAAATATATTATATTATATTATCATATAAATCATTAAAAGAAAGAATAGATTAAATTTGAGTTGTAAATTTTGTCAAAAAAGATTGAATAATTTAAATTGGTGGCAAAAACCACCAAATAACTAAAACACCTCAAAGCTCAAGCTTGCTTTGTTGTTTAATATCTCGCAGTCTTCATTGCCACTTTTTGTATTGACTGTGGTTTTTAGATACCAAAGCCCCCTTTTAAGCGGTCTAAATTCAAAATTGCCTTCTAAATCACTTTTGGCAAATCCAGCAAAAGCCATATCTGGATTTGAGGCGTAATCCCCATAACTTGCGTAAATAGTTGCATTTTTAACAGGACGCCCATTAAAAGTTAGTTTAAACTTTACAAGTTTGTCTTCTTTGATATCGCCTGCTTTGACAAGCGGAGTGATTTCAAGCCCATTAGTTACAGCTTTGCTTGCAAACTCGCCACTATCGCCATCAATTACTAGAATTTGCTTGCCTGACATTGTAGAAATTCCACAATATTTGACTTTTTCATTTGTATCTTTTCTGGTTTTATTCATATCCCATTTACCATCTTCTTTCTCTATCCAAGGCGTTGGTTTGTAATATGAATGAATGATATAAGTGCCTTTATTTAGTGGTTTGTCTGATTCATAGTGGTAGTTTTCACCACTTTGTTTCATCACTTCTACAGCACCATTTTGGCTATAAATTTTAACTGGTTCAAATAGCACGAGCCTATCTGTGGCTATTTTTTCTGGTGATGGAAAATTATGGCCGTATATCATATCAGCCTTAAATTTGCCATCTAAGTTCTGTCCTAAGACCCACAAATCGTGCCCAAAGACTGCACTCGCACTTAGCAAAATTGTAAATAATAGTTTTTTCATAATTATCCTTTTTTGTGAATTTTTATATTTTAACATATTGATAATTAAAACCATTTTAAATATTAATATCTAAAATGGTTTTTTCAGACAAATTGAAGTACTTTAGAATAAATTTACCAAATTCTATGAATTTAGCTATTTTAGGTTGAGTTTATTGCTAAGCATTAAGGCGATATCTTTGGTTTTAGGATTTGATGAGAGTGCAATTTGAATTGTCATTGTTAGTGGAATTGCCAAAAATAGCCCACCGATTCCAAATATAAACCCCCAAAGTAGCAAGCTTGCAAGCACAAGTATAGTTGAAATTCCAAGTCCTTCGCCCATAAATCTAGGCTCAATGATATTGCCTATCATTGTATTTACAAATAGATAAATTCCAAGCGTCCAAGCACTCATACTCATATCGCCTAAACTTAGCGTTACAAATAGTGCTGGAATAGCAGCTACGATTGAGCCAATAGTTGGAATATAGTTTAGGATATATGCAACTATCCCCCAAAGTGGGGCGTATGGCACACCTACTACGTAAAGTCCAATCCCAATAAAAAGCCCTGTAAAAGCCGAGGCGATGGTTTTAATAAGAAGGTATTTTTTGAGATTATAGACAAATGTATCGACAAAATTTTTGGCATTTGGACTGTTTGTCTCAAGATATACCATTTTGTGTTTTAGAGAAGTTGTCTCAAAAAGCATAAAAGCAACTAACAAAAATATAAAAAACATCATTGACAAAAATGAGCTTGTCTCTTTTAGAAGTGACCTTAAATTTGCCACAATATCACTCATAGGATTAAAATCCAAAAGCTCTTTGTCGATATTGATAAAGTCAAATGAGTTTAGTTTATCAATCCACTGCACACTTAAATTTTGAAATTTATCGTGAAGTTCAGGAAGTTGAGTAGTAAAATCTGACAGTGTGTTAAAGACAATTTTGCCAAGTAGACTCATTAGCCAAAAAAATATCACCGAAGTTAGCACGAATGAGATGAGTCTAGGGATTTTGATTTTTTCACAAAACTCTAAAAGTGGTGAAACTATAATCGCTAAAAACATCGCTAACAAAAATGGCACCACAATTCCAGCAGCAGCCTTAAGACCAGCTAAAATGATTACTATGCACGCAAAACTAATAAGAAATGACAAATTCTTCAACACTATCCTTTAAAAATGATTGCGTATTATAGCAATTTAATGGTGAATTTAATGAAAAATTTAAGAAATTTAGTATTTTAGAAAACCCCTGCAAGAGCAGGGGGAAGATAAATTATTTTTTACCTTTTGCTTCGTCCATATGTGGGTTAAGCATATGAGCAGGTTGTAAGATTTTATCAACCTCTTCTTTTGTTAGATAGCCTTTTTGAATTGCGATTTCGCCAACGCTACCGCCAGTATTTAGAGCTTCTTTTGCGATTGAAGCTGATTTTTCATAGCCGATATATGGGTTGAATGCAGTTACAATTCCAACCGAGTTTTGAACTAGTTTTAGGCATACATCAGGGTTCGCTGTGATTCCATCAACACATTTTTCAGCCATTGTCACAAGAGCATTTTCTAGTAAATTTAGTGAGTTAAATATTGCAAATGCAATGCCTGGTTCAAACGCGTTTAGTTCAAATTCACCCCTTTCAGAACATAGCATAGCAGCGGTATCATTTGCTATAACTTGATAGCAAGCAATTCCTACAACTTCAGGGATTACAGGATTTACTTTACCTGGCATAATTGAGCTTCCTGGTTGCATTTTTGGAAGGTTAATCTCATTTAGACCACATCTTGGACCTGAACCCATCAATCTTAAATCACTTGAAAGTTTAGCGAGTCTTGTAGCGATAACTTTTAGCACACTTGTTACAAACACAAAATCACCAGTATCTTGAGTAGCAGCGATTAGGTCATCAGCTATTTTAAAATCGCTTCCTGTGATAGCTGAGATATGTTTTGCGTATGCAGCTGAATATTTAGGGTGGCAGTTAATTCCAGTTCCGATTGCAGTTGCTCCCATATTGATAGTTTCCATCGCTTTGATTGCAGCTTCAACTTTTGGTTTGTCTGTTTTTAGGTAAGTTGCAAAAGCGTTAAATGTATATCCTAGAGTTGTAGGCACAGCATCTTGAAGTTCAGTTCTACCCATTTTAATATAATCTTTGAACTCATCAGCTTTTTTAGCAAGGGATTTTTCTAATTTATCCATAGCTTTTTGTAGATCTTTTAGTTTTGCAACGGTTGCAACATGGATTGATGATGGGTAAGCGTCGTTTGTTGATTGACCTAAATTTACATGATCATTTGGGTGGCAGAATTTATATTCACCTTTTTTGTGACCAAGCTCTTCAAGAGCGATATTTGCGATAACTTCATTTGCATTCATATTGCTTGAAGTTCCAGCTCCACCTTGAACCATATCTACTACGAATTGATCCACAAACTCACCAGCTATGATTCTATCGCAAGCTTTTACGATTGCGTCAGCTATTTTAGGGTCTAAAACGCCAACTTCTTTGTTTGATAATGCAGCAGCTTTTTTAATTTGAGCTAAAGCTTTAACAAAGTAAGGATAATCCTTAAGCCTAAGTCCGCTCATCTTAAAGTTTTCTACAGCTCTAAATGTTTGAACTCCATAATAAACATCATCGCTTATCTCCAATTCACCGATAAAATCGTGTTCTTTTCTTGTAGCCATCTTAATTCTCCTTTGTAGATTAATTTTTTAAGTTTTGTGAGTGTATTATAGCCAAAATATTTCAATAGTTAATAAAGCGGTTGTTTAAGGCTATATCGCAATTTATATGCAAAAATATTTTACTTTCTTAAATTATAACAATTAAATTGTGTAAATTTGGTAAATAAAATTACATTTTTTTGAAAAAGCTTGTCAAAAAGCGTTACTTTAAAGAAATACAAAGTATAATAAAGTAAAATTTATACAAAATTCTATAAGGAACAAAATGTCGCATATTATTACTCAGCACCCATATTTTGGTGTGTTTGTTATGCTGATAGCCTCAGTTTTGATTTTTGGTGGTATTTTAAAACTCTCGTCTATAATCGGTGCAAAATTTGCCGATAGAAAAGATGAAAAGCTCAAAAATGCTATTTATGAAAGTGGTCCTGAGAGCGTTAAACAGCCACTAAGGATAAATTCACACTTTTTTTTGGTAGCAGTTTTGTTTATACTCTTTGATGTTGAGATAATCTTTATGTTTCCGTGGGCGGTAAATTTCAAACTACTTGGAATTTTAGGGCTTGTTGAGATGGTGCTTTTTATAGCGATTTTGGCACTTGGTTTTGTTTATGCGTGGAGTAAAGGAGCTTTGGATTGGCAAGGCATAAGGTAGATTATAGAAAAGAAAATGGCCTTCCTGTAGTGCTTACAACCGTTGATAAGCTCGTGCAGTGGGGTAGGAGTAACTCACTTTGGGCGATGAATTATGGGCTAGCTTGTTGTGCGATTGAGATGATGGCGGTTGGAGCAGGACGGTATGATTTTGATAGGTTTGGAACGATATTTAGGGGAAGTGCGAAGCACTCAGAGGTTATGGTGATAGCTGGAACTCTTACCAAAAAGCACGCCGAACTTACTAAAAGACTTTATGATAGTATGCCTGAGCCAAAATGGGTGATAAGTATGGGAAGTTGTGCGAACACGGGCGGTATGTTTAACACATATGCCACGGTGCAGGGTGTGGATAGAATAATTCCTGTGGATGTCTATTTGCCAGGCTGCGCACCTCGCCCTGAGACGCTTCAATTTGCACTAATGATACTTCAAAAAAAGATCCGCAAAGAAAAAGCAAACCGCTCTCAAAAACCAAAAAGGCTTGTATAAATGAGAAAATTTACCAATAAAATCGACGCGTCAAAAAAAGACTACTACCAAGATAGATTTTTTATCCCTAAAAAAAGTGAGAAATTTGATCCATTAAAGACTAAATTTAAAGATGATATTGAAGCGATAAGCGGATTTGACAGTGCTTATGTAGAATATAACCAACTTGTTATCATAGCTCAAAAAGAAAAAAACTTAGAACTACTTTCAAAGTTAAAAAGCCTAGGCTACACGATACTTTGTGAGATTAGTGGGGTTGATTTTATCTCTCAAAAAGGCGGAATTGAGGTATTTTATCAACTTTTAAATATCTCATCAGCAAAAAGAGCTAGGCTCAAGGTTTTTGTAAAAGATAAAGAATTTTTACAAAGTGCAACCCCGCTTTTCAAAAGTGCAAATTGGGCTGAGAGAGAACTATATGATATGATGGGGGTTTGGATCAAAGATCATCCAAATTTAAAAAGGATTTTGATGCCTGATGATTGGTATGGACATCCACTTTTAAAAAGCTATCCACTGCAAGGCGATGAGTTCGCACAGTGGTATGAGATTGATAAAATCTTTGGCAAAGAGTATAGAAGCGAAGTTGGCCCTGAAAATAGAGATCCAGCTTTTGTGGATGATAAAGATACATTTAATTTTTCTAGAATTTACCACGAGAGTGAGTTTGGCGGTAAAATTCCAAGCTCACCATATACACAAGAATACCAAGAAAACTCAGGCGTTCCACTAGTCAAAAAGTTTAAACGCGATAAATTTAAGATTATAAAAAAGAGAAAATAGTATGCAAAATCCAAATAAATTACGACCATTTTTTGAAAATATAGAGTTTGAAAAGCAAAACTCAAAAATGATACTAAATTTTGGTCCCCAACACCCATCAGCTCACGGACAATTAAGGCTAGTGCTTGAAGTGGATGGCGAAAAAATCACCAAAGCAAGCCCTGGGGTTGGCTATATGCATAGAGGCGTTGAAAAGATGGCTGAAAATATGCTATATAGTGAGTTTATGCCAGTAACTGATAGGGTGGATTATATAGCAGCAGGTTCAAACAATTATGGCCTTTGCGCCACGATAGAGAAGATGTGTGGTATCAAGGTCCCAAGAAGAGCACAAATCATTAGAACTATTATTTTAGAGCTTAATAGAATCTCATCTCACCTGCTTTTTTTGGCAACTCACGCCCTTGACATAGGGGCAATGACTGTGTTTTTGTATTGTTTTAGAGAAAGAGAGTATATCCTTGATATGATAGAAAAATACAGCGGTGCAAGGCTAACTCATCACAACTTTAAAATCGGTGGGATGTTTGTTGATTTTCCTAATGGTTGGCTTGATGAACTTGATGAACTCTGTAATAAAATCCTAAATGGCGTCAAAGATTATGAGGATTTGCTTGATACCAATAGAATCTGGCTACTTAGAACTCAAGGTGTTGGCGTGGTAACCAAAGAGATGGCACTTAGCTGGGGCTGTAGTGGCGTGATGCTAAGGGGTAGTGGATATCAGTGGGATATTAGAAAAAACGAGCCATATCTCATATATGATGAGCTTGATTTTGATGTGCCATATGCTACTAGTGGGGATTGTTATGCAAGATATAAGTGCTATATGGAAGAGATTAGGCAGAGTGTGAGAATCTTAGTCCAGTGCAAGAAGCTATATTTTGACTCAGCCCCACAAATTTTAGCCGATTGCCCTGAATATGTAAGTCCTTCAAAAGAACAGATTATGACCCAAAACTACTCATTAATGCACCATTTTGTGCTTATAACTCAAGGGCTTAAACCACCAGTTGGTGAAATTTATCACGCTACTGAAACCCCAAAAGGCGAACTTGGATACTACATATACTCTACTGGTGAAAGTAGGCCCTATAGGCTTAAGATTAGAACACCTAGTTTTTGGCACTGTGCGATCTATGAAGAGATGATGGTTGGTGGATATATCGCTGATGTGGCTGCGATAATAGGTAGCACAAATATAATTTTAGGCGAGGTTGATAGATGAAAAGATATGATTTGAGGCATTTAAAGGGTGGATTTTTGCCAAAGATGGGTGAGATTATAAAGGACGCAAACTCAGGCGAAGTTATGATTTTTTTGTTTGAGATAGGGGATTTTAGCTCAGTGCAAAAAAGCATAGATTTGGTCGATGGACTAAACTCAACCTTGATGAACTCACTTAAGTTTAATCAGGTCGATTGGACTATAGTAGTTAAAAAAGGTAAATTTTAAAGGAAAAATATGAAGGTGTTAAATTTAATCCCACTTATAAGATATGAAGAGATTTATGAGAAATTTAAAAATGACGAGCTTTTGACAATCAGTCCATTTTTGGATGAGAATTTAGGCAAAAGCATAAGGTGTGAGATAGGAAGTTTAAACTATGTATTGGCTCTAATTTGCCAAATTCTCAAGCCAAATTGTGAGTTTTTTAACAGTTTAGATACTGCGTATTTAAGTGGCGAAAGTAGCGTAGGTGAAGAAGAGATTGAAGAGATTTACGAGTTTTTGGATGGTTGTGAGTGTATTTTGGTGGATGAAAATTTGCTAAATTTCCACGAAGATAGGGAGAATATCAAAGGATTTTTGGGAATTATTTCTCAAAAAACTGGTGCCAAAATCATCTCTGATAAAAATAAAGGGCTTAAATTTGAAGCGTTTGTTAAGGGGCTAAATGAAGAGCTAGGCGATTATGATGGAAGCGTGATTTATACACACCAAAAAGATGATGAGTTTGTGGGTGGGGTATATTTTATGGCTGCGGCTAGGATTAAAGATGGTGATATTGTAAGTGTAAAAACGCCATATTTTAATGTGAAGCGTAAATTTAGACTTGACAAAGATATAAAAGGCACGGTTGCGTTTTTTGGATTTAGAAGTGAGCCTAAAAATTTAAATCACTACGCATTTTTAAAACCAGAAATTTCAAAAACTAAAGGCTGAAAATGGGTCAAATTCTTATAGATGGTCAAAGACTTGAATTTAGCGAAGGCGAGACCATCTTAAATATTGCAAGGAAAAACGGAATCTTTATACCGGCAATTTGCTACCTAAGTGGCTGTAGTGCGACTTTGGCGTGTAGGCTTTGTATGGTTGAGGTGGATGGCAAGGTTGTATATAGTTGCAATGCAAAGGCAAAAGATGGGATGGAAGTTATCTCAAATTCCCCAGAGCTTAACTCTGAGCGAAGAGCGATTATGCAAGCGTATTGTATCAACCACCCTTTGGAGTGTGGGGTTTGTGATCAAAGCGGTGAGTGCGAACTTCAAAACTTCACTCACTATTTTGGCGTAAATGAGCAAATTTTTGTCGTTAAAGATAGCCACAAACCACCACAAAAATGGGGCTTTGTAGAGTATGACCCATCACTATGTATAGTTTGTGAAAGGTGCGTGAAAGTTTGCAAAGATAAAATCGGCGACAACGCTCTAAAAACAGTGCCTAGGGAGGCTGAGCCTTTGGATAAATCCCTAAAAGACACTATGCCAAAAGACGCCTTTGCAGTGCTAAACAAAGCTCAAAAAAGCCTAATAGGTCGCGTGGATGATAACTGTAGTAATTGTGGTGAGTGTGCGGCGGTTTGCCCTGTGGGAGCATTAACCGAGAGCCATTTTAAGTACACCACAAACGCGTGGGAACTACGCAAAATTCCAGCTTCTAATCCGCACTCAAGCGATTGTGAGTTGATTTATTATGAGGTTAAAGAGAGTGGAATCTCAAATAGAACTCAAAAAATTTACCGCGTTAGCAATGATTTTCATTTTGGAGAGATAAACGGTGCAGCAAGGTTTGGCTATGAGTTTAACAAGCCAAAAAGCACCAAAAATAGGGTGGTTTTTGAACGCATTATAAAAGGCATTCAAAATGGCGAGATAAAAACTATCAAATTTAATAGCTTTATAACTAACGAAGAGGCTAAGATTTTGCAACTTTTAAAGGAGAGATTTGGCCTAAAACTTATCAATGATGAAGCTAAAGCTTACAAAGAGTTTTTGCATAATTTTAGTCTTTATAGCGGCAAGACTCTTTATAGTGCTACGACAAAAGATATCATAAATAGCGATTTTATAGTGGTTGCAGGAAGTTTTTTAAGGCACGACGCACCAAATGTCTCATACAAAGTCAATAACGCCCTAAAAATCAACAAAGCAAGTGGCGTGTATTGCCATACGATTTTTGACAAAGTAGTTGAGAGTTACTCTAAAAACTTCAAACTTTTTATCCACGAAGCTAATAAAGATATAGAAATTTTGCTGTGGATTTTGGCAAATTTCGCTCAAAGCTTACCACTTTGGCTTAAAGAAAAAGTTGCCATTCAAAAAGAGCTCATTGAGCTTGATAAACTTGAGTATAACGCCCCAGTGCTGATAATTGGAGATGATTTTATAAAAAGCGAAAATAGCGTGGTTTTAGCAAAACTTCTAGGACTTATTGAGAGATTTACAAACTTCAAAGTTTTTATCATCCCACCACGCACCAACTCTCTTGGCGTGAGATTGATATGCGAACTTGATGATGAGAGCGAGGGTGAGATTTTAGGCTACAATGAGAGCGGGGATATAGTTTTTGGGGCTTTAAAATCCGACCTTGACGCACCTGCGTTAAGCGAACAAGAGGGCACTTTTACAAACTATGACAAAAAGGTAGTCCCAACAAACGCAGCCCTTGAATACAAGGGATTTGAGCTAAACGATATTGCAAACGCTCTTGGAATAAAGGCTAAATTTGCAATTGATTACACCTCAAATTTAGGTGAGTGTTTTGAAAATATTAAATTTGATAATTTGACAAACTACTATGATAATGGTGGGGTTAATCACAGAGGCTATGAGATCAAAAATTTAGCTAGCGAAGTGCTTGAAGATGAATTTGACCTTGAAAATAGAGTAAATTTTGAGCCCGGCGAGAGTAGTGAGATTTTTTACCTTGCAAATCCTATCAATCAATTTAGCAAATTCACAGCGATTTCGCCACTAATTAGTGAAGTTGCAAGAGTGTATGCTGGAAGTGAGTTTTTGGATAAGCACTCGCTAAAAGATGGGGATATATTAAACTTAACAAATCCACAAAATAACTATAGTGTAACTCTTAAAATCAAACTTGACAAAGAGATAGATGGCGTTTATATCCCTGAATTTGACGCAAAAATTGAGAGTGAAAAGCTATTTAATTCGCGTTATAGTGTTTTAAAATTTACCAAAGATGACACTCAAAATTTAGGAGATAAAGATGAGTGATTTTGCGTTTTATGTGCTTACTACTATCATCAAAGTTGTAGTGGTTTTAGCTGTAATTGCTACTCTTGCAGGGCTTGGGACATATTTTGAGAGAAAAATTCTAGCCTTTATGCAGCGTCGTGTGGGGCCGTGGGTGGTTGGACCTTTTGGACTAGCACAAATTTTAGCCGATATGATTAAGCTCTTTACCAAAGAGGACATAGTGCCAAATACAGCTAATCGCTTTTTGTTTAAAATTGCCCCATTAATCTGTGTCACAGGGGCATTTGTTTCGCTTTCTGTGGTGCCATTTTTGCCTGAGTTTGAGCTATTTGGCAGAACCGTTCAGCCAATAATTGCGGATGTAAGCGTGGGAGTTCTGTTTTTGCTAGGAGTGAGTGCAACTTGTGTATTTGGTGGGCTAATAGGCGGCATTGCAGCCAATAATAAATGGAGCATTATCTCTTCAATGCGTTCAGTGCTTCAACTTCTTAGCTTTGAAATTATCAATGGACTTAGCCTAATTCCTGTTATTATGATGGTTGGCTCACTTTCTTTGATAGATATTGTCGCTGAACAAAGTGGCGGGGTTGGGAGCTGGTATGTTTGGTCTCAGCCGGTTTGTTTTGTGATATTTTTGATAGCCTGCTTTATTGAGTGCAATAGAACGCCATTAAATTTGGTTGAAAACGAAACCGAGATCGTCGCAGGAACTACAACAGCGTATTCTGGGATGAGATTTGGAGTGTTTTTTATAGCTGAATATGCCAATATGATAACTTATTCTATCGTGGTTTCGCTGATATTTTTTGGTGGATATAACTCATTTTGGTTTATTCCAGGTGGAGTTATGATGATAGTTAAGGCAAGCTTCTTTTTCTTTTTGTTTTTATGGACTAGAGCAGCGTGGCCTCACCTTAGACCCGATCAATTAATGGGGCTTTGTTGGAAAGTGCTTATGCCTTTGGCACTTCTTTGCATACTAATAACTGGCTTAGTGCTTATATAGGAGAGATGATGGGTAAATTTATAGAGATTGATAAAAGAGCAATAGCTACTTCAAATGAGCAAAAATTCAAGCAGTTTTTGAGGCGAACTTTTAGGGGTGAATTGTTTGTAGGGCTTTGGGTTGTTTTTAGAGAGATGATCAAAAAAAACAACACTCACACTCTTATGTATCCCAAAGAAAAGATGTATTTTGACAATAGATATCGTGGGGTTCATAGACTATTAAGACTTCTTGAAAGCGGCAATGAGAGGTGCATAGGTTGTGGGCTTTGTGAGAAAATTTGCGTTAGCAACTGCATAGCGATGGAGACTAGGGTTGATGAAAATGGTAGAAAAAAAGTGCAAAATTATAGTATAAATTTAGGGCGTTGCGTGTATTGTGGATTGTGCGCGGATGTTTGCCCTGAAATTGCGATTGTGCATGGCAAAGAGTTTGAGCTTGCAAGCGAACAAAGAGCGTATTTCGCACAAAAAGATGATATGCTTACAAAGATTAACGCTCTAAATTCACAGGTAGAATTTGAGGGTTATGGAAGTTTACCAGCAAATGCTGATAATCTTGTGAAGCCTACACCAGTTGGAATGGCAATAGCTAAAGACGAAAAAGGCGAAGACAATGTTTGAGATGGTAGCTTTTTATTTTTTTGCGGTGATGAGCGTTGGGCTTTTTGGGGTTAGTGTGTTTTCCAAAAATGTGCTTTATGCAATGAGTGCGTTAGCTGGTGGAATGATATTTATCTCAGGGCTTTTTTTCTTGCTTGGAGCTGAGTTTTTAGGCGTGGTGCAAATCATTGTATATACTGGGGCGGTGATGGTTTTGTATGCGTTTTCACTGATGATATTTGACGCTTCAAAAGATGTAAAAGAAATCAAATCAAACAAGCTTATCTACACAATGGCTTTTATAAGCTTTTCGCTGATTTTGTTTATCGTAATCGCACCATCAGTTGCTCTAAGCTCTCATATCAATTATGTAGAACTTAAAAGCTTTGATAACACAGAAGTGCTTGGAATGGTGCTTTTTACGCGTTATCTTTTGCTTTTTGAGCTTGTGGCGATTATGCTTTTGGTGGCGATGATTTGTGCAATAATCTTAGCTTACAAAGATATGATTAAGAAAAAAGAGGGTGAGTTATGATAGGGCTTACACATTATTTGATAGTTGCTATGGTTATGTTTGTTTTGGGGCTAATTGGACTTATGAAAAGACAGAACTTAATTATGCTTTTTTTCTCAACTGAAATTTTGCTAAATTCAGCAAATGTTGCTTTGGTGGCAATTAGTAGGTATTACAATGACTTTACAGGGCAAATTTTTGCTCTTTTTGTTATCGCGGTTGCAGCTAGTGAGGTGGCAGTTGGGCTTGGACTACTCATACTTTGGTATAAAAAAACAGGCTCTATTGAGACTTTTAGCCTAAATCCCAAAAAGGAGAGCGAATGAATTTTTATATCTGCGTAGCGTTTTTTGCCCCACTTGTTTCGTTTGCTATAGCTTTAGCGTTTAGCTTTTGCAAAAAGTCATATTTAATAGGTGGAATTTGTTCGTTTTTGATGGTTGTAAGCACGATTTGTTCGTTTATACTTCTTGAGATTACTAGTAAAGCGGGGGCTTTTACCTATGAGCTTGGAAGCTTTATAAATGTTGGGTTTTTAAGCGTAAAATACTCACTAATCATAGATGAATTAAGCACGATAATGATGTGTGTTGTAGGCATTGTAGCAAGCGTAGTGCATATGTATTCGATAGGTTATATGGCAAATGATGAGAAATTTAATAAATTTTTTGCGTTTTTGGGACTTTTTGTCTTTGCAATGCTACTTTTGGTGATGAGTGATAATTTAGTTGGACTTTTTATTGGCTGGGAGGGCGTTGGGCTTTGTTCGTGGCTACTTATTGGTTTTTGGTATGATAAGAAAAACTTTAGCTGGTGTGCAAATGAAGCTTTTATAATGAATAGAATTGCTGATCTTGCAATGTTGGTTGGGATTTTTATGGTTTATGCCTATGTTGGGTCGTTTAAATATAGTGATATTTTTGTTTTTATAAGCAGTATTGATGATAAGATTGTATTTTTTATGGCAGTAGCGTTTTTGATAGGAGCGATGGGAAAATCTGCTCAATTTCCATTTCATACTTGGCTTGCAGACGCGATGGCTGGACCAACGCCAGTCTCAGCTCTAATTCACGCAGCGACTATGGTTACAGCTGGGGTTTATCTGATAGTTAGAATTTATCCTGTATTTGTCTTTGCACCAGAAGTTAGTGAGTTTATAGTGATTTTGGGAGCTTTTATGGGAGTTTTTGCAGCCTCTATGGCTTTGGTGCACGATGACCTCAAAAAAATCATTGCATATTCAACTCTTTCGCAACTTGGATATATGTTTGTAGCGGCTGGATTTGGGGCTTATCATTTAGCGATTTTTCACCTTGTAACTCACGCGTTTTTCAAATCTTTGCTATTTTTGTGTGCAGGCAATATAATGCACGCAATGAACGATGATACCAATATCAAACATATGGGTGGGCTTTATAGGTTTTTAAAACCAACGGCGATTTTGATGGGAATTGGCTCACTAGCACTTTGTGGGCTCTATCCATTTGCAGGGTTTTTCTCAAAGGATAAAATCTTAGAAGTAGCGTTTTTTAGCGGGGATTACGCTATTTGGCTAGCACTTTTGGTAGGGGCAATTTTTACAGCATTTTATAGTTTTAGGCTTATAATGTTAGTGTTTTTTGTCAAGCCAAAATTTACCCATCATCCACACGAAGCTAAGCTTTTTATGCTGGTTGCACTTATTCCATTAGCTATTTTAGCTATTATATCAGGCTTTTCTTATGATAAATTTTATAGTTTTATAGCCAAATTTGTGCCGAGATTTGACTTTGAATTAAGCCATTTTACCCATATTTCGCTGATAGCTTTGACTTTGATAGTGGTGATTTTGAGCATAATTTTTGCAATTTTTGCATACAAAAAAGAGATATTTAGTGAAAAATGCGAGAATATTTTCATATACAAACTACTTAAAAATGAGTATTTTATACCACATTTTTACAAAAACTATGTCATCGCGACCTATGAAAAAATCTCAAATTTAGCTGCAAAATTTGATATGAAGATAATTGATAAAATAGTCGATGGTATCGCTAAGCTTATGCTAGTTTTAGGACAAATTCCTGTGGCTATGCAAAATGGCGGATTGTCAGTAATGATAAGATTTATGGTGCTTGGTTTTATGCTCTTGATGATATTTGTGGTGATTTTTTAAAGGAAAAAGATGGAACATATTTTAAGTATTATTATATTTTTTCCAGCACTTGGGGCGATACTTGCGTTTTTTGTAGAAGAAAAAAGCCTTAGGGCGTATGGGATTTTTATAGCGTTTATAGAGCTAATTTTAACTCTTATTTTGTGGTATAAAACCACCATTTCAACCACTGCAAACGTTAGTGAGTTTATAGCTTTGGTGCCAGAGTTTGGAATAAGTTACTATCTAAAAGTCGATGGAATTTCACTATTTTTGGTGATTTTGAGTGCGTTTATGAGTTTAGTGGCACTAATTAGCGTTAGTATAAAAGAGAAATTTAGACATCTCATAGTTTGTGTTTTATTTTTAGAGATGGCGATGGTTGGGGTATTTGTAAGTTTTGACGCAGTAATATTTTATATATTTTGGGAAATTTCACTCATCCCTATGCTTTATATAATAGGAATTTGGGGAAGTGGCGAAAAAATTTACGCTTCGGTGAAGTTTTTTATCTATACATTTTTTGGCTCGATGTTTTTGCTAGTTGGAATTGTGGCTATGGGATATCTTTGCTACAAAGCAAATGGAGTTTATAGCTTTAATTTTGATGATTGGAACGCTTTAAATGTGCCGTTTAATGCTCAAATTTGTCTATTTTTTGCTTTTGGTATCGCTTTTGCAGTTAAGACGCCGGTGTTTCCATTTCATACTTGGCTACCTTACGCTCACGGTCAAGCCCCTACAATTGGCTCGGTGCTACTAGCTGCAATCTTGCTTAAGATGGGAACTTACGCTTTTGTGAGATTTTCGCTTCCGTTTTTTCCAGACGCGAGTGTGTATTTGGCTGGCTTTATGGCGATTTTGGGCGTTATAATGGTGATTTATGCCTCTTTTGTCGCCTTTGGCCAAAAAGATATCAAGCAAGTCATCGCATATAGCTCAATTGCACATATGGGCGTTGTGATTTTGGGAATATTTTCTTTGAATGTTGAGGGGATAAATGGTGCGATTTTTATGATGATAAGCCATGGATTAGTTAGTGGGATGCTGTTTATGCTAATAGGATTTTTGTATGATAGAACTCACACCAAACTTTTGAGTGAATTTGGCGGAATTGCTAAGGTTATACCTGTGTTTGCTTTGATTTTTGGTATAGCGATATTTGCAAATATGGGGCTTCCTTTGACGGTTGGCTTTGTGGGTGAGTTTTTAAGCCTTGCGGGTGTGTTTAAACTATCACCATTTTTTGCGATATTTGGTGGATTTGGCGTGATAATGGGTGCGATTTATAGCCTTAATATCTACAAAAAGACCTTCTTTGGCTCACTAGCAAACAAAAATGCAAATTTAAAAGATCTAAACAAAAAAGAGCTAATCTCTGTAGTGCCGATCGCTATTTTGATACTGGTTTTAGGAATTTTCCCAAATTTGATCTTAAACAATATCAACTATGAAGTTAAAAATCAGATGGCACAAATTTACCTAAAGTCAAATTCGGCTACCAAAAAAGCTTTGAATGACGCCACATTTATAAAGGAATAATATGGATTTGAGTTTATTAAATTTCACAACCATCGCACCGATGATGACTTTTTGTATCTTTGGCATAGGGCTTTTGTGTGTGAGTATTTTTGTTAAAAATCTGGCCCCATCGTTTTATGCAGCAATTACATTTGTAGCTATTGTGCTGGCTTTAGGGTTAATTTTGGGCGTTAGCTCAAACCTTGAATTTGGCTTTTTTGGACTTGTGATAATTGACGATATTGCGGTAGTTGCAGTTTGTATAATGCTAATCTCAAGTCTATTTTTCATAGCTATGTCATCAAGCAAACTTGAGTTTTACGAATACACTCTGCCTGAGTTTTTCGTGCTATTTTTGTTTATGCTTGTAGGGTATTGCTTTATGGTAGTGTCGCTAAATTTGATGGTGATATTTGTAGGGCTTGAGGTCTCAAGCTTAGCACTTTATGCATTAATCGCACTTCACAATAGGCACCAAGCTATAAGCTCAGCTCTTAAATACTTTGTAATGGGGGCGATGGGCTCAGGATTTTTTGTCTTTGGGGCGGCGATTATTTATCTAGCGAGTGGAAGCGTTGATATAGGCGATATCTTAACTCAAAAATACACTCAAAGCGAAGCTTTAATTTTAAGTGCTGGAGCGGTTTTTGTAATGGTTTCAGTTGGTTTTAAGCTCTCGCTCGTGCCATTTCACACTTGGCTTGCTGATGTTTATGAAGGGGCTAGTGAGGTTATGGCTGGATTTGTCTCAATAGTTCCAAAAGTTGCAGGGTTTGTGGTTGCGATTAGACTTTTTGGTGGACTGATATTTATAGGATTTGATTTTATGCAAAATTTGCTAATAATATTAGCAGTTACTACTATGACATTTGGAAATTTAGCCGCCTTAATCCAAAAAGATATCAAACGAATGCTAGCATTTAGCTCAATTTCTCACGCAGGATATATTTTGGCAGCTCTTGTAGTTGGCAATGATATCGGCGTAAGGGCTATATTTATGTATTGGATAATGTTTAGCGTAGCAAATATCGGTGCGTTTTGCGTGCTTTGGATCTATAGAACTAAGCAAACTATGCAGAGATTTGACCACCCCTTTGAGAGATATAAAGGTCTAATTGTGAGCGATTCGTTTATGGCTTTGGCGATGAGCCTTTTTATGCTAAGTTTAGCAGGAATTCCACCATTTAGCATATTTTGGGGTAAATTTAGCGTGCTTTTGGCTTTGATAGATTCTAAATTTTTCATCCTAGCTTTGATTGTTGTGCTAAATAGTGCTTTGGGGGTGTATTATTATCTAAAAGTTGTGGTGTATATGCTTTTAAAAAGTGGCGAAGCTCAAATATCAAGGTCAAATTTTACCGCTATTTTAGGTGTGATAGTTTTAATATGCTCTGTTTTATCGTTAGCTGGAATTTTTGGTTTTAAATTTTTGAGTAGTGTGGCAGTGTTTTGATTTGCGTTAAATTTGTGATAAAATACGCCTTTTAAGGAATGAAAATGGAAAAATTTAAACAAATTTTACTTGATATCAATGAGTTAATCGTCTTTAAGCACTCTATTTTTGCGTTGCCATTTATAATGATAGCGATGACAACGGCTTCATATCTTAGTAGTGGCAGTGCGTGGTTTGGTTGGAGACTTTTGGTTTTGGGTGTGCTTTGTGCGGTGAGTGCTAGAAGTTTTGCGATGGCGTTTAATAGATATATGGATGAAGATATCGACAAGCCAAATCCGCGTTGTGCGAACAGACCTAGCGTGGATGGGCGTATTGGTAGAGCAAATTTGCTTATTTTTATAGCTATAAATGCGGCTGTTTTTGTGGTGGTTGCGTATTTTATAAACTCACTTGCTTTTAAGCTTTCGTTTGTTTTTTTATTGATTTTGGGTGGATACTCTATTTTTAAACGCTTTTCTAGCTTAGCCCACATTGTGCTTGGATTTTGTCTTGGGCTTTCACCGGTTGCTGGGGCTGTGGCGGTATTGGGTGAGATTCCACTTTGGTCTGTGCTTTTGTGCTTTGGGGTGATGTTTTGGGTAGCTGGATTTGATGTGCTATATTCGCTTCAAGATATGGAATACGACAAAAGTGCTGGGCTTTTTAGTATTCCATCAAGGTATGGGGAAAATGCCTCTATGTTTATCGCTAAGATTTTTCATTTTACAGCAGTGCTATTTTGGCTATGTTTTGCCGCGGCAGTTAGTTTTGGATTTTTGGGATTTTTTGCGGTGGTGATTTCAGGGGTGATTTTAGCTTGCGAACACTATATCGTAAGCAAGGATTTTAGGAAAATCGACAGAGCGTTTTTTACGTTAAATGGCTATTTAAGTCTGATATTTTTCATTTTGGTTTTGATTGAACTTTGGTAAGGAGAGCGGATGGGAAATGACATTATTTTGCTTGGAATTTGCGTCGTTATTTTAATACTCATAATATTTTTTTATATTAAAGATAGGGGATCTGATAAGAAATTTGAGAGATTTGATCTCATAATTACAGAAAATATGCAAGAGATATTTCTTCTTAAAAAAGAGATTGCCGAGCTTAAAAAGGGCGACAAAGATGAAATTTCAAAGCAGATTAGTGATGAGATAGAGAACAAAATTGCCCCTGTATTGATGAGCTTAAAAAGTGTAGATAGCTTGATGAAGAAGAATTTAGCACTAAATAGTAATGAAAAAGAGATAATTTTAGCCTATAAAAATGGTAAGAGTATTGAAGAGATTTCAAAAGAGTATGGATTAGAAAATTCTATAGTTGAATTTATACTTAAATTTAACAAAATTTTATAAAAGCTAAGTTTAAATTTTATATTTAGTAAATTCAAACTTACTTTTTTTGCCTATTTTAGTGGCAGAATTTAGGCATTAGTAATGTTAAAAAACTATATTTTGGATATTATCAAATTTATTTTACAATACCTTTTTAAAATAAAAGGAACAAAATGTTGATAGATGGATATGGAAGAGTGATAGATTATCTTAGAATTTCAGTAACTCAAAGGTGTAATTTTAGGTGTAAATACTGTATGCCACACACCCCATTTAGCTGGGTTCCCAAAGAGGATCTACTTAGTTTTGAAGATATGTTTTTGTTTGTAAAAACTGCAATTGATGAAGGCGTTAAAAAGATAAGAATAACAGGTGGCGAACCACTCATTAGAAAAGATGTGGATAAATTTATAAAGATGATAAGCGATTATTCCCCAGATATTGATTTAGCAATCACAACCAATGGCTATTTTCTCAAAAACTATGCTAAAGCTTTAAAAGACGCAGGGCTTAAAAGAGTAAATCTCTCACTTGATACTTTGGTGCCACAAAAAGCTAAGTTTATCTCGCAAAAAGAGATGCTCAATAGAGTGCTTGATGGGCTTGATAGGGCGTTAGAGGTTGGACTAAAGGTTAAAATAAATACAGTTGCATTAAAGGGAATAAATGATGATGAGTTTGTTTATCTGCTTGAGTTTGCCAAATCAAAAAATATCCAAATAAGATTTATAGAGTATATGGAAAATACTCACGCCAACGACGAACTAAAATCAATGAACGAACAAGAAATCTTGCAAATTTTATCTCAAAAATTTAGCTTCAAAAAGCTCGGCAAAGCCCAAAATTCACCATCTACTATCTATGAGATGAGCGATGGGTATAAAATTGGCATTATCAATCCGCACAATCACGATTTTTGCGAGAGTTGCAACCGCATAAGATTAACGGCTGAGGGGCATTTGATACCTTGTTTGTATTTTGAAGAAGCTTTAAATATAAAAGACGCAATTAGAAAAGGCGATATCAAAAAGGCCACTGAAATTTTAGCTGAAGTTTTGAAAAATAAACCTGAGAAAAACAGGTGGTCTAGCCCTAGTGCCACAGAGATCTCATCAAGGGCATTTTATGAGACGGGCGGTTAATGTTAAGGCTTGTTGAAGCGTTTTATAGCATTCAAGGCGAGGGGAAATTTATAGGTCATCCAGCTCTGTTTTTTCGATTTGCGGGGTGCAATTTGCGTTGCCAAGGATTTGGAGTAAAATTGCCATCGCCAAAAACAGGTGAGATTTTAGTTGGCTGTGATACTATTAGGGCGGTGCAAACGAGTCATTTTGACTACACTGAAATTCACTCACTTACTGATTTGATTGAAATTTTACAAAGCTTTAAGCTAAATTTTAAGCCTATAGTAGTTATCACTGGTGGTGAGCCCTTACTGCACTATAAAGATGAGATTTTTTATAGCTTTATAGCCTATCTTTTAGAGAGTGGATACAGTGTGCATTTTGAGACAAATGGGACAATTTTGGTGGATTTTGATAAATTTCCACTTTATAAAAAATGCGTATTTTGCATAAGTCCAAAGCTTGCAAATAGTGGCGAAAAAGATAGATTAAATTTGCAAGCTATCAAAGCAATAGCCAAAAATTCAAAAGAGTTTTTTTATAAATTTGTCTATAGTGGTGATGAAATTCATAGCGAAATCTTAGAGATAAGCTCACGCATTAGCGGTGAGATTTACTGTATGCCAATGGGGGCTAATCAAGGTGAGCTTATTAAAAACTCAAGGCCCTGTTTGGAATTTTGCCTAAAAAACGGATATAATTACTCTGATAGGATTCACATAAGAGTATATAATGACAAAGATGGAGTTTAAATGCTAATACGCAAAATTTATGATTTTGAAAACGCACACATCGTTAGAGACTGCTCATCAAGGCGTTGTAGGATAAGCTTGCACGGGCACTCTTATAGGTGCGAGGTTATACTTGGTTCAAATTTTCTTGATGCTTCAGGTATGGTTTATGACTTTGGACTTATGAAAATCAATATCAAAACTATCATCGATAGTTTTGATCACGCCACGACTTTGTGGAGCGGGGATGATAAAGAGTATATAAATGATATGAAAAAGCACTCTCAAAGATGGATAGAGATCCCTTTTAATCCAAGTGCAGAGCAGTTTGCTAGGATATTTTTTGTTATGATAGATAGGATTTTAGCCTTGAGTGAGTTTAGTAATGCAGAAAAAGAGGTCAAACTTCACTCAATTATCGTGCATGAGACTGCAACCGGCTACGCTCAGTGTTTTAGAGATGACGCGTATAGTGAAAATATGGGCAAGATCAATCTAGCAGACATTAAATTTAGCCCCGAAATCATCAATGAATGGGCTGATAAAGAGCTTTTTGATAAGCTAATAAACGGCGTTAAACTCAAATATCCAAAGGAGTGCTAAGTGATTAAAAAACTACTTTTGATAATCTTTATAACACTTTTTTTGGCAGGGTGTGGCAAGGATGAGTCTAACAACTCTCTTGAAAAGCCACTCGTTGATGAAAACTCAACCGATATCCCACTTGGCATAAACGAAGAAAATGTCACAATTGATCTAAATTTTCCCCCAGAACCGGTTGGTGAGTGATGGAGTATTTGTATCAAACTGCACTTAGTTTGCATAAGTTTTTTTGCGTGGTTTTTGTGGGATTTGTGCTTGCGTATTTTTATATTTCACAGCGTAAATTTAGCCCAAACTATATCAAAACCATCAGGCTTTTTTTGCCGGCGTATTATACGGTGATGGCTTTGATCGCTTTTACTGGGCTTGTGATTTTGCCTATTTTTAACTTTAAAATGAGCCTAGCAGTGGTGCTAATGAGTGTGCTTTTTATCTATCTCATCGCAATTAACGCTATAGGATACAAAAAATTTAAGCGTGCGTGGAAGGATAAAAACTTTGAAATTTACAAGAAATTTATGCGAATTGTTACGGCTTTGAATTTAGCTTTTATATTTTTGGTGAGTTTTATATAATGGTATTTTTATACAGTGAGTTTGCGGGTGATGAGAGCTTGGTGATTGATGGGGAGCAGTTTTTACACCTTAGGGCTAGACGGGTAGAGATTGGAACTCGTCTTGATATTAGAAATTTTAGGGATGAGTATAATTACATCTATGAGATTGTGAATTTAGGCAAAAAGAGTGCAAGTTTAGAGCTTGTATTTAAAAATACCTTTGTCAAAAAGCCACTTTTTGGCTCTCTAGCGTGGGCGGTGGTTGAAAGTAGCGTGATAGAAAAAACTCTTCCAAGCCTCAATGAGATGGGACTTAATAAGCTGATTTTGGTCTATAGCGATTTTTCGCAGCGAGGTAAGGGGCTAAATTTAGACCGATTTAGACGGATATTAATCTCTTCATCACAGCAGTGCGGTAGGGATGAAATTTTAGAAATTGAGATAATTAGTAGTGTGAGTGAGTTTTTGCAAAAGTATCAAAATATAGTCCGGGTTGATTTTGGTGGCAAGAGTTTTGAAGAGTTTAGCGGTGATGAGATCTTTTTTGTGGGGCCTGAAGGTGGGTTTTCAGCAAATGAAAGAGAGATAATTAAACAAAGCGTTAGATTAAATAGCCCATTTATACTACGTTCAAATAGTGCTATTTTGGGTATTTTAGCAAAATTAAACCTGTAAATTTGATTTTTTATAAAAAAAAGAGTATAATCAAAACTTTCTTAAAATAAAATATAATCCAAAAAGGAAGCATAATGAAAAAAGAAATTCATCCAGAGTATGTAAAATGCATAGTAACTTGTGCTTGCGGAAACACTTTTGAGACAAAATCAAATAAACCTGAACTTAGGGTAGATATTTGTTCAAATTGTCATCCATTTTTCACAGGTAGCGAAAAGATAGTTGACTCTGCTGGTAGAGTTGAGAAATTCAAACAAAAATACGGATTAAAATAAAACTTGCTTTATTTACTTCCTACTCCGATAGGAAATTTATCCGATATCTCGCAGCACGCTTTAGAGATTTTAAAGAGTTGCGAGATAATTTTTTGCGAAGATACGCGCGTTAGCAAGAAACTACTATCTCTTTTAGAGGTAAAATTTTCTCTTAAATTTGAGACAAAAGAGTTTTTCTCAGTCCATTCACACAATGAAGAGAGTTTTTTAAAAAATATAGATAGATCTATTTTTGATAAAATTTGCGTTTATATGAGTGATGCTGGAATGCCTTGCATAAGCGATCCGGGCTATTTTTTGGTAAGATTTGTGCAAGAAAATGGCATAGAATACGAAGTTTTAAGTGGCTCAAATGCACTTTTGCTAGCCGCAGCAGCTAGTGGTATAGTGCAAAAAGAGTTTATTTTCGTGGGATTTTTAAGCCCAAAAGCTAAAAGCAGAGAGCTTGAAATTCAAAATATGCTTAACAATCTATACCCAACTATAATCTACGAAACTCCAACTAGAATATTAAATTTACTTGAAATTATTAATAAATTTGATGAAAATAGAGAAATTTTTGTTATTAAAGAGGCAACCAAAAAATTTGAGTTCAAAATTAGACAAAAAGTAACAAAAATATTGCAAATTTTAAATGAGCGAAATTTAAATGGCGAGTGGTGCGTGGTCGTAGCTGCTAGCCAATCATCAAATACCGCTAAAATCGCACTTAGCGATATATTAGAACTTGATATCCCCAAAAAGCAAAAAGCCAAATTAATCTCAAAAATTACTGGCAAAAGCACAAAAGATATATACGAAAAACTAATTTTATAAGTTAAATTTTACAACAAATTTGCTATTATTCACAGATGGTTATATATGGAAAACAGCTATTTTTACATTTGCTTAAGCATCATAAGGATAAATTTGAAGAGATTTATCTTGCAAAAGAGTGTGATAAGAAGCTTTTTGGTGATATTGTCAAAGTTGGGGTTAAAATCCTAAAAGTAGATAACAAAAAAGCTCAAGCCCTAGCAAAAGGTGGCAATCATCAAGGCTTTTTAGCTAAGGTTAAAGAGTTTGAATTTGCAGATTTTAAAGACGCAAAAACTCAAAATTTCATAGCTGTTTTGTATAACTTAAATGATGTTGGCAATATAGGTGCGATAATTAGGACCGCTTATGCTTTGGGCGTTGGTGCGGTTGTTGTTGTAGCAAAAGATCTCGCTATGCAAAATATTCTAAGAGCAAGCAGTGGGGCAGCGTATGAGATACCAATCGTGCTTATAAATGATGGACTTAGTGCTTTAAACGAGCTTAAGCAAGCTGGCTTTAAGCTAATTGCTACTGCGGCTGATGGGATTAGTCATATAAGCTTAAAAAAAGAGCAAAAAACTGTGCTTGTAATGGGTAGTGAAGGCGATGGTTTGCCAAAAAAAGTTTATGAAAAGTGCGATATTTGCGTAGGCATAGAGATGAAAAATAGCTGGGATTCTCTTAATGTAAGTGCTGCATTTGCGATAATTTGTGATAGGATGATAAATGGCTGAAGAAAAAAAGGTTAATGGCATAAATAGACTCTTAGAGATAGGTTATGATGAAATTTTAGCAAAAACTCATATAGAAATAGAGTATGTAAATGCTCTTTTAAATAGGGATTTTGATAAGTTAAAAGGTAAGAATGTTAGAGCTTTTATCAAAATTTTGGAGCGAGAATACAGCGTGGATTTGGGTGAGCTTTTGGATGAATACAATATCTATGCTGGAGATTTAGAAGATGACAAAAAGTCGCTTATGAGCTCACTTAACAGCCCTTTACCAGATATTTCGCACTATGAAAAAAAATCGGCGTGGTATATTTGGGTTATTATTTTGGTGATTGCAATTTGGGCGGTTTTTTACTTTAGACTTTATGAGATTACTGATAAATTCCCTAATCTTTTTGGTGATAAAAATATAACTTCAGTCTCTTCAAACGCTACAGTTATCAAAAATGTTGAGACAATATTAGAGGGCGTTGGGGTTGAAATTCCTAAATTTGATGAGAACAATACAATTATTAGCTATGATGAAGATAAGACAAACTCAGAGCTTTATTCTGAGCTCAACGCTTCAGCAACTAACGCCTTAGACAAGGTGATTATGCTTGAAAATATCGGTGATAAAAACTCAAGCCTTGATAATAATAAGAGTTTAGGCTTAACCCCACAAGAGCCAAAATTTAGCATAATTCCTAAGGCTAATCTTTGGCTTGGGATGATAGATATGAAAACTGGCAAAAAAAGCACTCTAACTACTGATAAACCTATAGAAATTGATTTAAACAGTGAAACTTTGATATTAACAGGGCACGGATTAATAGATACTAACTCTAGTGGTGAAATAAGCGAGTTTAAAAATCGCAATCCACTTAGATTTCATATCAAAGATGGTGCTATAAATGAGATAAGTTATGATGAGTTTTTAAAATTAAATCACGGTAAGGCGTGGTAAAAAGGATAGTTATGTTTGATGAAATTCGCTTCAATACAATTGAGAGATTACCAAATTATGTCTTTGCAGAAGTCAATGAGATAAAGATGGCAGCTAGGAGAAATGGTGAAGATATTATAGATTTTTCTATGGGAAATCCAGATGGCAAAACCCCACAACACATTGTTGATAAGCTTTGTGAGAGTGCGATGAAAGATAAGACTCACGGCTACTCAGTTTCACAAGGAATTTACAAGCTTAGACTAGCGTGTGCGAACTGGTACAAAAGAAAATATGGTGTAGAGCTTGACCCAAACACTGAAGTGGTAGCAACTATGGGAAGTAAAGAGGGTTTTGTGCATTTAGCAATTGCGGTGATAAACTCAGGCGATGTCGCAGTGGTGCCAGACCCAGCATATCCTATTCACACTCAGGCGTTTTTGATAGCTGGAGGCAATGTGGCTAAAACGCCTATAAAATATGATGAGAATTTCAATCTTGATAAGGACGCTTTTTTTAGGGATTTGAATGAGATTTTTGACAATGGCTATCCAAAACCTAAATTTGTAGTTGTAAATTTCCCACACAATCCAACCACAGTCACCACAGACAAAGAGTTTTACGAAAGGCTCGTAAAGCTTGCAAAAGAGAAAAGATTTTATATAATTAGTGATATAGCTTACGCTGAACTTGCTTTTGATGGATATAAAACACCATCAATTTTTGAAGTAGATGGGGCCAAAGATGTCGCAGTTGAGACCTACACTCTATCTAAAACTTACAATATGGCAGGGTGGAGAATAGGCTTTGTGTGTGGTAATCAAAGGCTAATTGCCGCTCTTAAAAAGATCAAGTCGTGGTTTGATTATGGAACCTTTACGCCGGTGCAAGTTGCAGCAACTATGGCCCTTGATGGACCCCAAGATTGCATAGATAAGATAAGACAAACCTATAGCAAAAGAATGGATACCTTAGTTGATGCGTTTGCTAACGCTGGTTGGGAGGTTAAAAAACCAAATGCTTCTATGTTTATTTGGGCTAAACTTCCTGATAAGGTAGCTCATTTAAAAAGCCTTGAGTTTAGCAAACAGCTTTTAAAAAAAGCTGGCGTTGCAGTTAGCCCAGGAATTGGTTTTGGCGTAGCAGGTGATGACCATGTAAGGATAGCTTTGATAGAGAATGAAAACCGTATCCGTCAAGCCGCTAGAAATATCAAAAAATACCTAAAAGAAGCTTAAAGAGATTTAATGAAAGTAGCGATTTTAGGCGTTGGAACGGTTGGCAGTGAAGTTGTCAATATTTTGCAAGAGAACAAAGATATAATATCTCTTAGAGCTGGTGAAGAGATAATACCAGTAGTTGGCGTAGTAAGTGATATTAACAAAAAAAGAAATTGCGATATAGCCCTAACTTCAGATATGGATGAAGTATTAAAAAGGGATGATATTGATGTCTATGTGGAGCTAATGGGTGGAGTTGAGTATCCATTTAAAATTGTAAGTGAAATTTTAAAGCGTAAAAAACCGGTGGTTACAGCTAATAAAGCACTTTTAGCCTATCATAGATACGCTCTTGAACGACTTGCAGGTGATACAGCATTTGGCTATGAAGCGAGCGTAGCAGGCGGTATTCCTATTATCAAAACCTTAAAAGAGGGACTTAGTGCTAACCGCATAGAAAAGATCACCGGAATATTAAATGGCACTAGCAACTATATACTTTCAAGTATGATGAAAGGTGGAGTTAAGTTTAAAGACGCTCTAGCCAAAGCTCAAAGCCTAGGTTACGCAGAAGCTGACCCAACCTTTGATATCGGTGGATTTGACGCAGCTCACAAGCTTTTGATTCTTGCAAGTATCGCGTATGGGGTGCATGGAGACCCTGAAGAGATACTTATTGAGGGGATTGAAAATATTACAAGTGAAGATATATATTTTGCAAAAGAGTTTGACTATGTTATCAAACTTTTGGCAATTGCCAAAAAAAGTGGAGATTTTGTAGAGCTTAGAGTTCATCCAACTATGATAGAAAAAAGCAATATCTTAGCTAAGGTTAATGGTGTGATGAATGGAATTAGCGTGTTTGGCGACGCACTTGGCGAGAGTATGTATTATGGACCAGGAGCTGGAGGAAAGGCAACTGCAAGTGCGGTAATAAGCGATTTAATAGATATCACAAGGGGTAACAAAAGCCCAATTTTAGGATATAAAAACATAAGTGAAAAAAGAAATTTACTACCTAGAGATGAGATTAAAACAAACTATTATATCAAATTAAATGTCACAGATGAGATCGGTGTGCTCTCAAAAATCACAAATTTAATGAGTGAAAATTTAATCTCAATAAATAGCTTTTTACAAAAACCACGCCTAGTTGGCGAAGAGACTGTGACGCTATTTTTCACCACCCACATAACAATTGAGAAAAATATAATGAAATTTATCAAAGATATTAAAACTCAAAGCTATATCAAAAAGCCACCGTTTATGATGAGAATTGAAGAGTAAGTTGGGGTTAAAAGAGTATATTTTTGGTTTTAAAAGCGAAAGTAGGGCGTGTGAGTTTTTGCAAAAAAATGGCTATGAGATTAAGGATAGAAATTTCTCATCCAAATTTGGCGAGATAGATATTGTGGCTTGCAAGGGCAAAATTTACCATTTTATAGAGGTAAAATCTAGCTCTAAAAACTATGAAGTTGAGTATAAAATAAGCCCAGCAAAACTTTCTAAGATTTTAAAAACAGTTGAAATTTATATCGCCAAATTTAATATCAAAAATGATTTTCAAATTGACGCGGTATTTATTAAAGATGATAAAATATACCATCTACAAAATATTACCTTTTAAAATTCCAGTTATTTTTAATTTAGAAAGGGTAGTGTATAATTATAAAATTAATTTTTAAGGAGATGATATGTCAAAATATATAGAGCTAAACTCACAAAATTTTGATGAGGCAAAAAGTGGAATCGCTTTGGTCGATTTTTGGGCACCGTGGTGCGGACCGTGCAGAATGCTAGCCCCAGTTATTGATGAGCTTGCTACTGAGTTTGATGGCAAGGCTAAAATTTGCAAGGTTAATACTGATGAAGAGCAAGACCTAGCAGTAGAATATGGAATAAGATCTATCCCGACTATGCTGTTTTTAAAAGATGGCGAAGTTGTAGATCAGCTAATTGGTGCACAATCTAAACAGGTCATAGCTAATAAGCTAAACTCACTTTTATAATTGATGGTGGATTTTCCACCATTTTATTATTTATTAAGACTATTTAGTAGTTTTAGTTAATAATAAAAATTAGGAGAAAAGATGTTAAATTTAGCAATAATTGGTGGCGGACCAGCTGGACTTACAGCTGGGCTTTATGCTACAAGAGGTGGAATTAAAGATGTAGTAATGTTTGAACGCGGTATGCCAGGCGGTCAGATCACTTCAAGTAGTGAGATAGAAAACTACCCAGGCGTAGCAACTGTAACTGATGGAATGAGTTTTATGGCACCGTGGAATGAACAGTGTATGAGATTTGGTCTAAAGCACGAGATGGTTGGCGTACAAAGAGTGAGCAAAAATGAAGATGGAAGTTTTGATATTTTGCTTGAAGATGGAAAAGTTCAAAAAGCCAAAAATGTTATAGTTTGCACCGGCTCAGCCCCACGCAAATCAGGCGTAAAAGGTGAGGATAAATTCTATGGCAAAGGTGTTAGCACTTGTGCAACTTGTGATGGATTTTTTTATAAAAACAAAGAAGTTGCAGTAATGGGTGGTGGCGATACCGCATTAGAAGAAGCACTCTATTTAGCAAATATCTGCTCAAAAGTCTATTTAATTCATAGAAGAGATGAATTTAGAGCCGCACCAAGCACAGTTGAGAGAGTAAAAAACAATCCGAAAATCGAGCTTATTTTAAATGCCGTGGTTGATGAGATAGTTGGGGATAATTCAGGCGTAACATCTGTAAATGTTAAATTTAAAGACGGAAAGCCTAATTTGATTTTAGCTGTGCCAGGAATTTTTGTATTTGTTGGGCTTGATGTTAGAAATGAAGTGTTAAAAGATGAGAATGGTAAGCCAATTTGCAAGCTAACTGATGGTGGTCAAGTTGAGGTTGATCTTAGAATGAGAACGAGTGTCAAAGGGCTATACGCAGCTGGTGATCTAAGGCAAGACGCCCCAAAACAGGTAGTTTGTGCGGCAAGCGATGGTGCGATTGCAGCTTTAGAGGTGATTGCTAGCTTAAATCATTAAAAGGAGAAAAAGGTTTTGTTAAAGGTTGGAATTCACGGGGCTAGTGGTAAGATGGGAAAAACACTTATTGAGTGTTTGAAAAACTACGAAAATACCACTCTTAGTGCCATTTATAGTGCGGATGAGTTTGAGATAAAAGATAGTGGCGTAATCAACGCCAAAACTCTTGATGAGCTTTTTAATGCAAGTGATATTGTGATTGATTTTAGTGTAAAAGATGGAGCAATTAAGCTTTTAGAATTTGCTAAAACTTCGCCCAAACTACTTTGTATAGGCACTACAGGGCTAGGTGATGATGGCGATAAGCTTTTAAAAGAGTGTGCGAAATCTATGCCTATTTTATACGCTACAAATATGAGTCTTGGTGTCGCGATAGCCAATAAACTTGTGCAAATCGCCTCAAAAGCTCTTAGGGATTTTGACATAGAGATAACTGAAATGCACCACAAACATAAAAAAGACGCCCCTAGTGGAACGGCTCTTACTTTAGCTACAACTGCTGCAAATGCTAGAGATTTGGATCTAAAAAGCGTGATGGTAAGCAGTAGAGATGGCTTTGTAGGTGAGCGTAAAAAAGATGAGATAGGGGTTTTTGCTCTAAGGGGTGGCAATATCGTAGGTAGGCACGAAGTTGGATTTTATGGCGATGGGGAGTTTGTGCAGGTAACTCACACTGCAACTTCAAGAGCTACTTTTGCAAATGGTGCTATAAAAGCTGCAATTTGGCTAAGTGAGCAAAAAAATGGGCTTTATGGCATAAATGACTGTTTAGGACTATGAAATGTGTGCAATAGTTGGAGTTATAAACTCAAAGGATGCTACTAAGATAGCGTATTATTCGCTATTTTCTATGCAACACAGAGGTCAAGGAGCTAGTGGTATAAGCGTAAGCCATGACCACAAAATCAAAACCACCAAAGGCTTAGGACTTGTTACTGAAGTTTTTGATGAAAACTCTTTAAAAGAGCTTGAGGGTGATATCGCTATTGGACACAATCGCTATGCAACTTCAGGCGGATATGGCAAATTTGACGCTCAACCACTTTGGGCGAGCTATTCGCTTGGAGAGATTGCTATTGCTCACAATGGCAACTTAGTAGATAGAGATGAAGTTAGAGCAAAGCTAATAGAACAGGGCTCGATTTTTCAATCAAGTATGGATACTGAAAATATACTTCACTTAATTGCTAGAAGCAAGGCCAAAAGGCTTGAGGACCGCATAGTTGAGGCGTTAAATAGCGTAGTTGGTGCGTATTGCTTTTTGATAATGAGTAGATCTAAGATTTTTGCAATTAGGGATAAATATGGCATTAGACCGCTTAGCATAGGTAGGCTAAAAGATGGCGGATATATTTTAGCGAGTGAAACTTGTGCGTTTGATCTAGTTGGGGCTACTTTTATTAGAGATGTAAGACCCGGTGAGATGGTGATTTTTGAAGAGGGCAAGGATGAGTTTATCTCAAAACAGCTTTTTGAAGATATTGACCCTAGATTTTGTGCGTTTGAGTATGTTTATCTAGCTAGACCTGATAGTGTGCTTGAGGGCAAAAATGTCTATGAGGTTAGAAAAAACTTAGGTAAAACTTTGGCTAGGCACTACCCTGCGTATAATGCTGATATGGTCATTCCTGTGCCAGATAGTGGGGTTCCAGCTGCACTTGGGTTCGCTAATGAAAGCGGGGTGCCTTTTGAGATGGCGATAGTTAGAAATCACTATGTTGGTAGAACCTTTATTGAACCAACTCAGGAAATAAGAAACTACAAAGTCAAACTCAAACTAAATCCTATGCATAAATTCTTAGAAAGCAAAAAAATCGTAGTGATTGATGATAGCATTGTGCGTGGGACAACTTCTAAAAAAATCGTGGAGCTTCTAAGAAGTGCAGGGGCTAAAGAGATTCATATGAGAATTGCTTGCCCTGAGATTAAATTTCCTTGCAAATATGGCATAAACACCCCAACTTACAAAGAGTTAATTAGCGTAAATCGTGACAAAGATGAAGTTAGAGAATATATCGGGGCTGATAGCTTAGAGTTTTTGCAGATTGATGAGTTTGTAGAGAGTCTTGGTAGCGAGCGAAAATACTCTCTTGATAGTTTTGATGGCAATTACTTTGTAAAATAATCTGAATTTAGCGTAAATTTAAGCTTTGGCTGTGAATTTACGCTTGTTTTTATCTCTTTGCTAATAGATTGAGATTTGGAAATTTATCTTATTTTATAAGGAAAGCTCTAAATTAAATAGCAGTGGTGCTGTATTTTGGTGTAAATCAAAAATTGTATAGAAATATTGAAAAAGAGCTAGAAAATTTTGATGAATAATAACTTATAAATTTATTGATGATTTGATAGATATTTCAAATTTAAAAGCTGAAAATTTATTTGAATAAGCAAAGTTCTATATGATAAATCTAGCCTAGAAAAATGAAAAGTGCTTAGTTATATAAAGTTTATTTTGCTAGGAAGTAGTAAATTATTTAGCAAGCATTTAAGCACCGCTATCAATACAAATTAATCAATTTTATGTATGGCTAAATTCTGTAAATTTAAATATTAAAAGAGTTACAGATAGAGTGGCAACTTGAAATCATAAAAATATGATGAAAGTAGGAATTTATTAAAGCTAAATTTAGCTGATACTTATATCTCTTTGATAATAGTGAAATTTTAAGTAAGGTATGCCTATAAAAAGTGCAAAAATAGTAAAAAACAAATCTTAACAAAATAATAAGCCTAAAATATATATAAAAGTGTTGTTTATATCGACTTTAATATTGCAAGTTTTGCTATATAATTTTGTTGCAACATTCTCTACTTATAATCTTAAAATAGTATAAAATAGTCTTTTCTAACACTATCAATGTCGATATTTTTCTATATAAAAAATAGGTTTTTATATCTTGGTAATTTTCAACAAAATAATAAATAAGGTAGTATTAAATAGCTTAAAATCTATTTGTTCTTGCAAAATAGTAAGCCCAAAATGGTTTTGGATATTAAACTCTCTATAGCTACATTTTTAATTTGCCGTTTTCATAAAAACTTATAAAATTTTGTCTAAAGTATATTCGGTAATTGTTTTTATGATGTCTCTATATAAAACATATCTTCGTAATACAATAAAAATAATACAAAGAGCAAAAAAATAAGTAATGAATTATCACCTTTTATTAGTAAGATATCTGTAAATATTCTAGATCTAAAAACCAGATAGGCACATAGTCAAAAATAAATACAAACAACAAAAAATCTCTCATAACTTTTTATGATTAATGGTTCTTTGTCAAGATCTCTTTTATCTGAGATTTTTTGAGAATTTGGTTTGGATTGTGAAATGTTTGTCTGTTTTTTATTTAAATTTAAGCCATCTAAATTGTTTTAAGATTTAGTAAAGCGTTGAATTTAATAATCATATAAATATTATTCACTTCATTCATAGCTACACCAACAATTTAATGACTGGTATTTTATTAAAAAATAAAGAGATTATATTAAATTATTTATAATAAAGCTTTATCAAAATATCAGTTATTTGTCTGAATTTTCTTAAATATAAAAGTAGATTAATCCAAATTTACTAGTAAATTTAATGATGAATTAAAGCAAATTTGTGGTAGCTTTGCCACCACAAATTCAAAATTAATTGACTTGTTTAATAAGTCTTTTCATATCGTCGCAACTTTTATTGTATTGACCTGAGTAACAAACTCTTGAGTAAATATCATAAGCTACTCCGATATTTTTGGTAACACCTTCGCCTTTTTCAAACATATGTGCGAGTTTTACACAAGATGGTATATGCCAATTTCGCCCACAATTTAGATCATAAGCATATACTGCAGTTCTAAAGTCGTCCTTGTCATAAGCTCTATTTGCAAAAGCGTGGCATTCATCCTTATTATAACCTTGGCAAACTCCCTTAGCAGCGATATCGCTGAAGTCATCAAATACTGGCTGCATTATAGGGGTTTCAGTATCTTTATCATTTGGCATAGTTTTTTCTGGTGTTACTGTAGAAGCACACCCTGCTAAAAATAGCAGCAAAATTGCCAAAAATAGATTTCTAACCATCCTAAGCTCCTTAAGCTCTACCTGTAATATAATAAGTCTCTTTGCCATCAACTTTTTCAAGTTTGAGTTTATATTTGTCAGACCACGCAAAGATATCTTCTCTAAAAACTTTGACTAAATTCTCATCCGCAGTCTCAATTTTAACCTTAAAATATGGGTTTGAGTTTGACATAGCAATATATGCACCTTCGTATTTTTTAATATTGTCGTTTAGTTCGACTATTCTTTTTAGCTCATTATCCTCAAAATCGCATTTTGACAAAATCGCCTTAAGTTGGGCAACCGTGCCTTCGTTTGAGTTGTAGCCAAGTGCTACTAAAACTCCATCTTTGTAGTTCATTCTTTCTCCTTTTAAAAAATTTATTGTGTATTTTGTGAAATCAAAACATCTTCTATTATCTTTTTGATATCGCCATCAAGCACTGCGTCAGTATTTGAATAGGTCAAATTTGAGCGGTTATCCTTGACTTGTTGATATGGAAAAAGCACATAACTTCTTATTTGATGTCCCCATCCGATATCACTTTTTTCAGTGGCATTGCTAGCTTCTTTTTGTTTGTTTAACTCTAACTCATAAAGACGCGATTTTAGCATTTTGATGGCGACCTCTTTGTTTTTGTGCTGACTTCTGTCGTTTTGACACTGCACCACAATGCCTGTTGGAATGTGAGTTATTCTAACTGCACTCTCTGTTTTATTGACATGTTGCCCACCAGCCCCGCTTGCTCTATAATAGTCAAACCTTAGATCTTTTTCATCAAGTTCGATAACGATATCATCATCTATCTCAGGACTTACCATCACACTTGAAAAGCTCGTGTGACGCCTGCCTGCACTATCAAAAGGGCTTACTCTTACAAGTCTATGCACGCCATTTTCAGCTTTTAGATATCCATAGGCATTCTCGCCTTTTACCAAAAAACTAGCGTCTTTTAGCCCCGCTTCATCGCCTTCTTGAAAATCAAGCACTTCTACCTTATAACTCTCTCTTTCGCAAAATCTCAGATACATTCTATAAAGCATACTCGCCCAATCGTTACTTTCGGTGCCACCGCTTCCTGGGTGGATGGTGACAATGGCATTTTTAGAGTCATCATCGCCATTTAGCATTATAGCTACCTCTAAATTTGTCACTATATTTTCAAGCTCACTCGCGTCATCATATAGCGAGTTAATGGTTTCTAGGTCATTTTCAGAGACTGCAAGTTCATATATATCACTAGCGTCATTTACGCTATTTTTTGCAGAGTTAAATTTATCCAATACAGAAACTAGCTTAGTTTTTTCTTTGCCTAGAAGTGAGGCTTTTTTAGCATCTTCCCAAATATTAGGTTGCATTTGAAGTTGTGAAATTTCATCAATTCTTTTTTTGGCAATTTCAGGTTTTACGATAAGTTCGACATTGCCAATTTTGTTTTTTAAGGTTTTTAAAAGTTCAGTATATTCGTAACTATCCAAAAATATTCCTTTTTTATCTGTAATTATAACATATTTATCTTAGTTTTTTAAAAAATAGGCTATAATCCCAAACAAATTTAACCTAGGAAATTTAACAATGCAAATAATTAAATCAGTTTCTGAACTAAAAAATGCCGTTGCCAAGCTAGATGGCAGCGTCGGATATGTTCCTACGATGGGCTACTTGCACGAAGGACACATAAGCTTAATCAAAAAGTCAAAATCTCAAAACGATATTACAATTGTATCAGTTTTTGTAAATCCTACTCAGTTTTTACCAAATGAGGATTACGAAAAATACCCCAAAAACGAAATTGCCGATATTAAAACTTGCGAATTAAGTGGTGTTGATATGCTTTTTATGCCAACGCCAAAAGAGATGTATCCAAGCAAGGATAGCTCTATCATCGCCCCAAAAGAGCTCTCAACCATCCTTGAAGGTGCAACTCGCCCCGGGCATTTTGATGGAGTTTTGACTGTGCTTAATAAATTTTTTCACCTTATTAAGCCACAAAAAGTCTATTTTGGCAAAAAAGACACCCAACAACTCATAATCGTCAAAAAATTTATCCAAACTACATTTATGGATATTGAGGTTGTGCCTTGCGATATAGTTAGAAGTAGCGATGGTTTGGCACTTAGTTCAAGAAATTCATACCTTGATGAAGAGGATAAATTAAACGCACTTAAAATTTCTCGCTCACTTCTAAAAGCTAGCAATCTAATCAAATCAGGCGTAACCCAAACTAAAGAGATAAAGCCTGCAATGCAACAAGTATTAGAACCACTCAAGGTTGATTATGTAGAAATCACAAACTATATGCTTGAACCTATTGAAAATATCGAACTTACCAATACTATCATCTTAGTTGCTGCTTATGTTGGTAAAACTCGCTTAATTGACAATATGTGGATATAAAATGGGTAAAAATCTGTATCTTATCTCGCTTGGGTGCAATAAAAATCTAGTCGATTCTCAAATAATGCTTGGTAGGCTTAGCGATTATAGTATCGTTGATGACCCCAAAAAAGCCGATGTGATGATAGTAAATACTTGTGGATTTATAGAATCAGCCAAAACTGAAAGTATAGAAGCTATCCTTTCTTTAGCTGCTCAAAAAAAAGATGAAAACACAGTCCTAGTAGTAACTGGCTGCCTAACACAGCGTTACAGGGATGAACTCATCAAAGAACTACCTGAAGTTGATATATTTAGTGGCGTTGGGGATTTTGATAAAATCGATGAGATGATAATAACTAAACAAAATAAATTTACCCCACAAACTTATTTGCAAAGTTCTCAAAGCTCTGTTAGACGCGTAATCACAGGCTCAAACTATCACGCCTATATCAAAATCAGCGAGGGGTGCAATCAAAGGTGTAGCTTTTGTGCCATCCCAACATTTAAAGGGAAACTTCAAAGCAGAAGTATTCAAAGTATCACTGATGAGATAAAAGAGCTTGTAAATTTGGGCTTTTATGACTTTAGTTTTATCTCTCAAGATAGCAGTAGCTTTTTAAAAGATAGCAGTGTTAGCGATGGGCTAATCAAGCTCATTGACGCAGTTGAGAAGATTGATGGGGTTAGGTTTGCTAGGATTTTGTATCTTTATCCAACCACAACTTCAAACGTACTAATCCAAAGAATAATATCATCAAAAATTTTTCTAAATTACTTTGATATGCCTATCCAACACATTAATGATGATATGCTTAGAATAATGAAAAGGGGTGCAAAAAAATCTAGGATAATCGAGCTTTTAAATTTAATGAGAGAGGCTAAGGATAGTTTTTTAAGAACAGGGTTGATAGTTGGGCATCCAGGCGAAAGCGATGAGAGATTTGATGAATTAATACAGTTTTTAAAAGAGTTTGAATTTGATAGAATCTCAGTTTTTGCCTACTCAAAAGAAGAGGACACCGCCTCTTTTGATATGCCCCAACTCTCTCAAAGTGTAGTTAACAAAAGGTTAAATTTAATAGAAAAACTCACTTCAAATTTACTAAAGCAAAATCTAAAACGCGAAATTGACAAAGAGTTTTTGTGCGAGATCAATGGCTATAGCGACGAAGGCGAGATGTTTTTTGGGGCGAAAAAGGCACTATGGGATAAAGATATCGATGGGGAAATCCTAATCAACGATAGCCAAATCTCTAGTGTAGAAGTTGGCAAAACTTACCGCTGTAAAATCACTGAAGTTGTCGGCGATAAACTCGTAGGACAAATAATTGCTTAAACTTGAAGGGGTAGATGAAGCTAGAGAAATTTTGGCTGGAAATTTAGATGATATAAATTTACAAAATTTAGCCTTAAATTTAAGCGAATTTCGAAAAAATAGCGAAATCTCTCAAAATCAAAAAGCTCTTTTAGCGTTTTCGCATGGCACAGATAGCACAGCTTTGTTTTATCTTTTAGAGCATTATGGCATTGAGTTTGACATAGCCTTGATTAACTATAACACCCGCAAAACTAGCCTAGATGAAGCGAACTCAGCCAAAGATTTGGCGGCTAAATTTAACAAGCAAATTTATATAAAAAGCGTAAATTTCAGCCTTCAAACTTCAAATTTTGAAAAAAAAGCAAGAGATATAAGATATGAGTTTTTTGATGAAATTTGTCATAAATTTGGCTACAAAGTTTTAATTTTTGCCCATCAATTAAACGATCTTTTTGAGTGGTTTTTGATGCGTCTTAGCAAAGGAAGTGGGCTTGTAAATGCCCTTGGAATGGATGTTTTTTCAACTAAAAACGGTGTAGTTATATGGCGGCCACTACTTCAAACTAGCAGGGATGAATTGCTTGATTTTTTAAAAGATAGAGATACTTTTTACTACACAGACGCTTCGAATTCCAACACCAAATTTCAAAGAAATTTTATAAGAGAGAAATTTAGCAATGAGTTTATTAGAATTTACAAAGATGGGCTAAAAAATAGTATGAAATTTCTCTCAAACGACAAGACTATTTTACTTGGCGAATTTGTTTATCAAAAAGATGAGTTTTTTATCATCAAAAATGACGAAAAATGGCTAAATTTAGCTGATAAAGCTCTTAAAAAACTAGGCGTTGTAATCTCTCAAAAAGGAAGGCTTGAGATAAATAAAGACTGCGTGGTTAATGCTAAGGTTTGCATTTGTAAAAGTAGAAATTTGATATTTATCGCACCATTTCAAAAGTGTGTTATGGATAAAAGTTTCAAAGAGAAGTGCCGTATTTTAAAGATCCCACCACTAATTCGCCCATATCTTTATAAACAAGAAAATATTTTCAAAGATTTACAAAATTTAATAAAAAGCTAGCGGTAATACCGCCAACTTTAATTGCTAAATTTATTATCACTATCTTTTCTATATGGGCCTTTTAATATACATCTATCACAACCAGTAGCAAATAAAACATTAGACGCATTTATAGATACATCATAGCCTTTATCACCTATAGTATCTGCTATCTGAGATATTGCCGCTGTAATTAGCATACCAATTATACCGCCACCATTGTTGTTGGCTTGATCACTTAATGTAACCGATCCATCCCACAAAGTTTTGCCACTTATTGTATCAACAAGCTTAGCTTCAGCACTTACTACTGTAGAGCTTGCTATAACCGCATAATTTGTGCCATATTGTTTGATATTGATATAAAGCACACTATCAGCCCCAAATACCTCTCTTAATTTATTAAGTGGAATTTTAGCAATATCATTAGCTTCATAAAACCCATTATTTTTAAATGTATCATTTACCAAAGCTACAGGAAATACATAGTATCCAGCTTCGCTTAAAGGAAATGTTGCATTAGTTAGCATTGCACTAGCCCCTTTTGGCTCAAGCGACTCATTAGTAGGCATTACAACGAGTATGCTTCTAGGCTTACTTTGCAAAAATGCACTGTAATCATAGGGCTCACTCTTTTTTTGAGCACAACCACTCAAAATAAATATAGATAAAATTATTAACAATACCTTACTTCGCATTTTTGTCCCTTTTATTTTTCTTTAAAAAATCTATATAGTGCTTTGATTCTGGAAATCGCTTAACTTCTTCATCAAAATAATAATCACTCTTTTGAGTATTTCCAAGCCTTGAATAAAGCAGTGCAAGATGGGCATTCAATCCTGGCGGAAGTGGTTTAGATTTGTTATAAGCGTCATTAATATAATTTTCAAGGTCGCTTATTTGCTTATTAATATCGCCATCGTCATTTAAATACTCATAAAGTGCCACATTATAATCCACATCCCAGTAGTATAAAGTTTCTTTTTTTTGAGCACAACCTGCCAAAAACAGTACTAAAATTAACAAAGCAAATTTTCTCATTTAGCTATCCATTTTTTGTCATCTACAGATTTTGAGAGATTTTCTACAGCCTCAGATATAGAAAGACTTAAAACTTTTCCGTTTAAAGTAGCGTCATACCCAGCCGTTCCACCAAAACCAAGCACTTCTCTATTTGATAGCTCAAACTCCCCAGCCCCATCTGTACTATATACAACCTCTGAAGTTATTACATCAACTACATTTAAAGTCACTTTAGAATACGCAAATTGAGTTTTGCCTTTGCCTAAAATACCAAAAAGCTGGCGATCACCTGTAGTTTTTCGCCCAAACTCAACCACATCACCAGTGATGACATATCTAGCACCTTTTAGGTCTTGAGTGGTTTTGCTAATAGAGCTTTCTTGTTTGATAGCTTTCATATTAGTTCTATCCATCACAGCAAAACGCCCACTTTGTTGAAGCTTGGATATAAGTATGGTTTGAGCTTGATTACCAAGTCTGTCTTCTCCATCAGAAAATAGACCATTGTTATATGATGATTGATTGCTAAATCTACCTATGGATACAGCTATTTTTTCTCCATTATATGGGATATTTTGTGCTTCTAAGGTTGGTGATTTGATTGTTCTTTGACTCTCTTTTGCACAACCGCTTAAGAGTAAAATAACGCCTATTGACAAAAGTAAAATTTTACAATTTGATATTGCCATTTATTAATCCTTTATTTAAAATAAGTTGTTTATTTTACAATTTATTTGCTTAAAAATTTATATAGATATGATTATTTTTTAAAACTCTAAATTTAGTATTTTTTGGTAAAATATATTTTATAAATTTTAGAAAGGATGTGTATGAGAGTTATAAATTATTCACAAATCGTAGATGAAGTTGCAAGGCTTTGCAAAGAGGCCTGTTGTGTGGTGACCCCAGATATGAGAAGGGCTTTTGAAAAAGCCAAAGAGAGCGAAAAATCCCCACTTGGCAAAGAGATCCTAGGTAGTATCTTAAAAAATGCTGATATCGCCAAAGAAAAGCATATGCCACTTTGTCAAGATACTGGGATGACGGTTGTATTTTTAGAGTTTGGGCAAGATGCCAGAATTGATGGTGGATACATTGAAGACGCGATAAATGAAGGTGTGGCAAAAGGCTATACTGAGGGCTACCTTAGAAAATCAGTCGTAAATGATCCGATATTTGAGCGTAAAAATACAGGCGATAACACCCCTGCAGTTATCAACACAAGGATAGTTAAGGGTGATAAAATAAGGATAAAAATCGCCCCAAAAGGCTTTGGTAGTGAAAACAAAAGCATTCTTAAAATGCTAGTGCCAGCCGATGGGCTTGATGGCGTTAAAGAGGTATTTTTAGAAGCGGTTAAATTAGCAGGGCCAAACGCCTGTCCCCCAATGGTTATAGGCGTAGGGCTTGGTGGAACTATGGATAAGGCTGCACTCTTAGCTAAAAAAGCAGCCGCAAGAGACGCTTATAGCAAAAATGATGACCCAAGATACGCTAAACTAGAAGACGAACTTTTAGAACTCGCTAACAAAACAGGCGTTGGTCCGCAAGGATTAGGTGGAGTAAATACCGCAGTTAAGGTCAATATTGAGTGGTATCCAACTCACATAGCAGGGCTTCCTGTGGCTATTAATATCAACTGCCACGCCGCACGCCACGCATCTGTGGAACTTTAAGGAGATAATAATGAGAAAAATAACAGCACCATTTGATAAAGATGTAGTAAAAACCCTAAAAGCTGGCGAAAATGTCCTAATCACTGGCACAATTATCGCAGCTAGAGACGCCGCACACAAGGCTCTAACAGAAACACTCGCAAGAGGTGAAAAACTGCCTGTGGATTTAAAAGGTCAAGTAATTTATTATGTTGGGCCAACACCAGCAAAAGATGGTCAAGCCATTGGCTCAGCTGGTCCCACAACAAGCGGTAGAATGGATAAATACACCCCAACTATGATAGAAAAAGTCGGCATAAATGGGATGATAGGCAAAGGCTATAGAAGCAAAGAAGTTGTGGATTCTATGAAGAAAAATTGTGTGGTTTATATGGTCGCAATCGGCGGGGCGGGTGCGCTTATAAGTTCATCAATCAAAAAATATGAAGTTTTAGCTTATCCTGAGCTTGGACCTGAGGCGGTAGCAAGGCTAACTGTAGAGAATTTTCCTGCCATAGTAGCAATAGATTGTGAGGGTAATAACTTTTATGAAGTAGGACAGGCACCATTTAAGCAAATTTAGCTTTAATATGAACTATTTGAGTGGGAAATTTAATTTGACTAATTTTCCACTTATTTTCATCTGCTTAATTAATTCGTGGCTTTTAAATTTGAGTAAATTTATATAAAAGCTTAAAATTCTTAGACTTATTATAATAGGCAAAATTATACAAAATAAAAAAGTTAGTATTTAGATATAAACCACTTGTTTTATGAATTTATAGCGGTGATTTGCTCGATTTGGATAGTTTTGTTTTATTGTAAATTGGCATGATATCTTACAAAATTTGCAATTAGCTTCATCTTGTCTTATATTTCGAGCTTTTTAGATGAAATTTATTTAAATTACGGTATGAATTTTATGATAATTTTGATTCAATATAAAGTGTAAATATACAAATTTGTATCAATAATCTTTCATATAATACAGCAAAAATTATTATGCTATATTTTAAAATTGAGTAGATTTTTAAAATTATATTATAGATTATAAATTATTTTCATTTTAAAGAGTTAAACTTATCAATAAATGTAAAAATTTACAAATTAAATCTCTTTAATTAAGCTTATAATAATAAAAAAAGAGTTATAATTACACTTCGCAAATTTATAAGCGTGGCTCTTTCGTCTAGCGGTTAGGACGCCGGCCTCTCACGCCGGCAACACGAGTTCAATTCTCGTAAGAGTCACCAGTTTTCTTATTATCACCTATATATAACAAAACTTCATTAATTAAAAAATAGCAGATAACGACCATTCCTAGGGTATTTGAATTACTTAATTTATATTAAGCAAGATAGCTATATAAGCAAACAATAACAGAGCATTGTTTGATAATTATTGTGTATTGATACCCATTTGAACTATAATCAGCATAATTGATGAGTTTAATTTTTTATTTAAAAATCTTAAGACTTCATAATAAAACTTCAAATTAAATAATAAATAAATTAAAAATATAAAACCCATAAAATTTGCTATTTCGATATTTTAAAGCTAATATTGCAACGACAAATAAAGCTAAATTTACCATTAATTACACTTAAAAATATTAATTTAATTGTTTGAGTTATATTTATATAATTAAATTATCATTTTTTTTGTAATTTTCAAAGCAATGCAACCATATCAATTTTGCTAAAATGTTGCAAATACTCCTTGACGACTCAAACATTTCCATCTCAAGTGCTGTTTCGTCCTTGCCAAAATCGCTCTGATCTTTGAAACGCAAAAATAGACAAGATTTAGCGTTAGTTTCAGGTATCCAAATTTCAGAAATTTCTTTTTGAAATTTTCTCTCAAGTTCATTTATAATAATGACCGCTTCTATTTCTAAAATCGTCTCTAAACTATTCATCGTTACTCCTTTTAAATTTTAAGAGATTGTATAATAATTTTATTACAAAATGGTTGCTTAATCTATAGTTAAAACACCATATTTTGACATTTTGGCTAAATTTAACAATTCTATGTATAATCCTTAAAACTTTAATTAAAAAGGACAAAGATGAAAGAAAAAATAGCCATCGTTACAGGTGGAACAAGTGGAATTGGGGCTAGTATTTGTAAGTTTTTTAAAGAAAACGGTATCAAGGTTATAAGCGTAGCAAGGCACAAGCCAAATAAGCAGATATATGGTGAGTTTATGGTGTGTGATGTCACAGATGAAGAGTCTGTCAAATCGCTATTTAAGGCGGTTTTGGATAAATATGGCAGAGTTGATATCGTGGTAAATAATGCAGGAATCACAGGGGCAAATCTACACACGCACGAACTTGCATATGATGAGTTTACAAAGGTGATGAGAGTTAATGTCGGTGGAACTTTTTTGGTTAGTAAATATGCCTTAAATGCGATGATAGCACAAAAAAGTGGGGTTATTATCAATATCGCTTCGGTGCTTGGAATGGTTGGTAGTGAGAATTTTGATGCATATGCCCCATCTAAGGGTGCGATTATCGCTATGACAAAACAACATGCCTACAACTACGCTAAATACGGCATCCGCGTAAATTCTGTTTCGCCAGCAACTGTGATGACAGAGCTTGTTGAGAGTATCAAAAATCAGATGGGCGATGAAGCTTTTGAGACTATATTTGATAAACCACATCCACTCGGTGGTGTTGGTGAGCCATCAGATGTGGCTGAAGCTGTGCTTTATCTTGCAAATGCCAAATGGGTTACAGGGACAAATTTAGTCGTGGATGGCGGATATTTGTCGCATTAATTAAATATTTTATAGTTTTTGGCTTGTTTATTAATAATTTGTTAATTATTGACGCTGTTTTTAGCTTTGTGCTATTAAGGTTATTTTTGCAAAAAGCGCTATAAATTTAGCATTTTTGCAATTAAACAAAAAACAAGCCAACTTATAAATTTATAAATTATTAACCTTAATTTTATGCGAGATAATTAACTAAATTTTGCAAGATAGGCAAGTGTGTTTGTTAAATTAGATATTTTAACACCATTTCTCATTAGTATAAATTATCTTTTTTGAAAATCAGCGTATGCGACGGCTTTAGCCGGGATTTCTGTGTAAAATCAGCGTATGCGACCAAAAACGAAGTTATAGGGAAGTTTTGCCTAAAATTAGTAAGCACTCTGATAAATTTCCTCAAAATTAGCCGACCATCTCTCGCTAAAGTTTTTATAAAATAAAAATACAACTTCTACACAAACAAAACTGTTTTATTTTGTAAAAGACAAAATCAAAAACTCTCAATAAAACTATTTTGTATCGCTTACAAATTAAAACTAATGCTTCAAATATGGCTAAATTTGCTAATCAATCTAATAATTTTCTTTGATATTGATTTTATTAGCAAAATCAAGTATGTCAATTGGCACGAGTTCAGTTTGGATAAGTAAATTTTTAAAAAAATAATAACTCATATTTTTATCCACCCCGCTTGCGTCATAAATAAAAATTTTATCAATAAAATCGCTATTTTGCCCACTATAAAAAATAGATAATTTATCCTTAACAAGCTCATAAAAAAACTCTTCGCTATCGCTAAAAGAGGCCGAGTTGCTAGCTTTGGTGGCGATTTTGATACACTCTTTCTCATAGTCATACATACTCACCGAAAGCACACTACTATCGTTAGCATACGCTACACACACGCTATCTTTGAATTTAATAACAAACATACAAGTGCCTTTAAATTCTTGATTTTTTATCAAAAAATACATAAGTTTTAACGCACTCATACACTCATCTATATTTAAGCTTATCACCCCTCTTATCCACGCCGCTTCGCTTTTTGGCACACAAACTGCATACTCATCGCTCACAGCTTCAACAATATAATCTTTTTGAGTAGAAAGCTCTTCGCTAAGGTGCTGATTTGGTGAGCTCATTAGGGCACAAATATATCTTTTTTTGGCGTTAAATTTAGACATAATTTCACCTAATCTCTCATTGAGCTCATCTTTGCTAGCAAAATTTATAGTAGTTTTTACACTTTTTGTTACTCTATTTTTAGAAGCGATCTGTCTTACAATGACCTTACACGAACTTCCGCGAAGTAACAGAGTGCAAAAAACATTTTTCTTAGAACCAAACAGAGCCATATCTTCCCTTTAAATAGTGATTTTGTATTGTAGCAGATTTTTTATTAGTCAAAATTTAAGTCCTTATCCCTAGCTTCAAAAAGAGCTGTTTTTATCAGCTCTTTTGCCTTGTCGTTGTCAAGTTCGCTGATATCAAGTGGCTTACTTAGAGAATAGTTGATGGTAGAAAAAGGTTTAGGAAGTATCATCCCATCCCAGCTATTAAATTCCCAAAACCTACTCGCTTCATAATTAAGAGCGTAAATTTTAAGATTCATCTTCTTAGCAATTATCACAGGCCCATCTGAGATGCTATGTTTGGGGCCTCTGGGACCATCTGGTGTGATGATGACATCGTTGCCATTTTTGATCTCTTTGAACGCACCGATGAGAGCTTTTGCAGCACCCTTTTTACTTGAGCCTCTAACCGAGCCTATTCCAAAAGCTAGCATTACTCTAGTGATTAACTCGCCATCTTTGTGATCGCTAATGATAACCTTAACTTCTTTGCTATTTTTGCCAACCCACCAGTGTTTATACGCATAGCACATAAGTGCAAGTCTTCCGTGCCAAAACACCACTACGCAAGGATCTTTGGTCACTTCTGTTGGCGTGAAGTTTTTTTTGCAAGTAAGATAGATAAGTTTTATAGCCATAACGGCTATAAATTTAGCTATTTTTAATAAAATCTCATCCTTAAGGTGCGATTTGCCCATAAAGCACCATTCTTTGAGATTTTGTGATTTTAACATCCATAGTTTTTCCAAGGAGCTCTTCGCTACCCTTTACGCTAACCAAAAAATTACTAAAGCTTCTACCAGCCACCATTCCATCATTTCTAAGCTCTTCAAAATATACTTTGTGAGTTTTATTGAGCTCACCAGCAACTATCTCATCTAAAATTTCATTGTGTCTATTTTGAAGGGTGCTTAGCCTAAGGCTTGCTATATCATCATCAATTGGCTTTAAATTTGCAGCTGGGGTTAGTGGGCGTGGGCTAAATTTAAATGAAAAAATCTGCTCAAATCTCACCTCTTCTACAACTTCCATCGTATCTTTAAAATCAGCCTCATTTTCAGTTGGATACGCTACGATTATATCAGTGCTAATCGCCACATTTGGGCACATTTTGCGAAGCTTGAGTGCTATACGCAAAAACCACTCTTTGGTGTAGCCTCTTTTCATATCTCTTAGCACCTTTGTAGAGCCACTTTGCAAAGGCATATGCATTGATTTGCAAATTTTAGGATTGTTTGCAAAGATATCCAAAAACTTATCATCCATATGCAAAGGGTGTGGGCTAGTAAAGCGAATTCTCTCAATTCCATCGACTAGGCTGATTTTTTCTAGCAAATCGCTAAAGTCCATTTTGTCGTGGGTTCTAGTAAATCTCTTACCATAGTTATTGACATTTTGTCCTAGCAAAAATACCTCTTTGGCACCTTTGTCAGCGGATTTTTGCACTTCATTTAGGATAATTTCAGCTGGTATTGAGATCTCATCGCCTCTAGTTTGGGGGACTATGCAGTAGCTACATTTTTTATCACAACCTATCATTATATTGATATATGATTTGTGTGGCGAGCCCCTAAATTCGCCAAACGCGTATTCACTCTCATCGTAATTAATATCTGTGCTTATAAATTTTGGTGTGTTGATCGCGGTTGAAATTTTTGAGACATTTCTAGCCCCAAGCACAAAATCCACATAAGGTGCTCTTTTAAATATCTCTCCCCCAAGGTGGCTGGCCGTGCAGCCACATACGCCAATTTTTGCACCATCTTTTTTGACTTTTTCAAACGCTCCAATCTCACTAAAAAGCTTATGAACCGGTTTTTCTCTTACAGAGCATGTGTTGATTAGGATTAAGTCTGCGGATTTGATATTTTCAGTTAGAGTGTAGCCTTGTTTTTCTAGCTCTGCGATGATATGTTCGCTATCTCTAACATTCATCGCACAGCCTAAGGTCTGTATGAAAAGCGATTTACTCAAAGTATATGAACCTCATACATATAGTCGTTTTCATCAAGCCCATATTTGACAGTTCTATGATAAACACTAAAGCCCTTATTTTCAAAATACTCTATCAAAGTTATAAGGTCTTTGTGTGAATTATCCTTATCAAAATAGTAAATTATCTGATCTTTGTCTTTTAGATCATCTTCTATCTTTTTCAAACTTATAGTTTGAGGTTTTTTGGACAGCTCTTTTCTTGCTAATTTTATCTCCATGCTCTATCCTTTTTTTGGTTTTTAACTTGTGAGTATATCAAATTTATATTAAAAAACGGATTAAAGAAACTTCAAGTATAAAATATGTATAATATACGACTTCAAATTTATTCTACTAAATTTAATCTCAGAAAAAGGACAGATGATATGGAACGAATAGGCGACATTATAGAGTCTATTGCAAACGAAAAAAACTTAAATCTTGAAGATGTCAAAACAAAAGTTGAGACCGCTTTTATCAACACAGCACGTCGCCTTTTTGGCAACGACTACGCTTATGAGGCACACTTTAGCCCAAATAGCAAAGATATCAAGCTTTTTAGAAAAATTAGTGTAGTAAGCGATGATGATGAAAGGGCTGGCGATGAACTAGGTCATATCGCTATTGGCAAAGTAAAAGCAAACGGAATAGAGGCTAATGTTGGCGATGAAATTAGCTACGATATCAACCTTGAAGAGCTCGGTAGAACGGCAGCTGGAGCGTTGTCAAAGGAGCTTAATTATCACATTCAAAAGCTTGTAGATGAGACTATGTTTAACAAATATCAAAACAAAGTCGGCGAGATAATCTTTGGCAATGTAGTAAGCGTGGATAAAGACGAAACCACTTACCTTGAGTTTGAAGATATCAAGGTCTATATGCCAAGAAAAAACCGCATAAAAGGTGAAGTTTTCAAGGTTGGTCAAATCGTAAGGGCTGTTATTCGCAAAATTTATGCTGAAAAAAATCAAGGTATAAAGATAGAGATTTCACGCACATCGCCTAAATTCCTAGAAGCTATGCTAAAAACAGAGGTACCTGAGATCAAAGATGGAAGCGTTGTAGTACAAAAATGTGCTAGAATCCCAGGTGAAAGAGCTAAAATCTCACTTGTGGCGTCTCGCCCAAATGTCGATGCAGTTGGGGCGACTGTTGGCATAAAAGGGGTTAGAATAAACGCAGTAAGTGCCGAGTTAAACGGCGAAAATATCGATGTGGTAGAGTATTCGCCAAAGCCTGAGATTTTTATATCGCGTGCAATGGCCCCAGCGATAGTAAATTCCGTGCAAGTTGAGAACAAAAAGGCAAAAGTATTCATCGGAAGCGACCAAAAAAGCAAAGCTATTGGCAAAAAAGGTATCAATATCCGTCTAGCCTCAATGTTAACTGGATACGATATAGAACTAGTTGAGAGTGAAGCGGTAAATAAAGAAGAACTAACCAACGAAGGACTTAAAAATTTACAAGATCTATTTGGCGGTTTATAAATTTGTGCGAGCTAAATTCGCACAAATTTGCTGAATTTATAGTTAAATTTGCCAATTTAAGATGGTAAATCTTATAAATTTAACATTTAAAATTAACTAAATTTTAAACCCCTAAGGCAAAAATCCCAAAGCTTTAGCCTTTGGAGTGAATGCCTAAGCGTAGCTTATTATCTTTTTGATTAACCTTGATTTTCTATGTAAGCTTTGATAGTTTCAGGACTAGCTTCTCTAATAGAACAA
>JALFKC010000081.1 GCA_022775765.1 Campylobacter sp.
AAATGATTTAAACAACAGCTTAAATTCAAACGACAATCTAAATTTAAGTGATGAATTAAACTCAACTCAAAGCAGTAAAGAATACGAATTCATCTCTCAAAACCAAATAAACAAAATCATAGAAGAACTCAATATCTATACCAACTCAAGTATTGACACTAACTTTAACTTCACAGAGTTTAACAATGATAAGTTTATTCAAATTTATGGGGGATAGGGTTAAAACTATAAATTCAAAAGTATAAATTTAAACAGTAATTTAAAATAAAATTCAAGGCCAGAAATAGATACAAAAATACTCAAAAAGACACTCTAGGTAAAATTTAAACCTAGAGTTGGCTAATGCTATGCAAATTCTACAATTAAAATCGTGTCATATTTTTAAAGTAAAAGTCAAAAAATGAGCGCTATTTATATTATGAAATTATTTTACTTACAACTACCCTATTCTATAAAAATACCACACTATGGCTGTTTTCTAACAAATTTTTTATATGGAAAAAAGCTTTAAAATACCGATAAAATAGGGAAATGGTGTCCCGTGTTGGGGTCGAACCAACGGCCGCCTGATTAAGAGTCAGATGCTCTACCAACTGAGCTAACGAGACACCTAAAAATAAAAGATCAATTATAACTCTTTTTTAATAAATTTAACTTAAAATCACTCATAATTAATTTTTTTATGTTTCTCTTTTTTGTAATTTTTGGAATTTTTAAGTTTTAAAAGTAAATTCGCCTCTTTTACAAGCTCATCTCTAGGTTTAAGTTCAACTACCGAATTTACGAAGCTTTCAAGGGCTTTAGCATATGGCTGATCTAGATAAACACTTGGGGATTTGATGAGAATTTCATAGTTTTTCTCAACTCTTTTTTTAAAAATTTCCTCATCAAAATCATCTCTTTTTATCAAAATTATAGCCGAATTAGCAAATTTACTAAGTGCTCTTAGATATCTAACTCGCATTGACTTTTGATTTGTATCCAAATTATTTCCTGTGTTGAATTTGAAGTATTATATCCAAATTTAATTATAAAATATTTAAAATATACTAACTAAATATAAATATAAATTTTAACTACAAGATATATATTTAAAAGACGCAATATAAGGATATCAATAACGATATAAAAAATATATATACTAACTTGACATTTATAAAATTTACTGATATAATTCACACCATATTTTCAAACAAAGGATTTTTATGAAAAAAGAAACTTTAGCTATCCGTGCAGGTTATGACTCAAGTAGTGCGTTTGGAGCTATGGCAGTTCCTATTTATTTAACCACAGCTTATGATTTTCAAACAGCTGAAATGGGGGCTAAAAGGTTCTCACTTCAAGATTTGGGGCCAATTTACACTAGGCTTAATAACCCAACCAACGATGTCTTAGAAAAGAGAATTGCCGAGCTTGAGTGCGGCGTTGCAGGTATCGCTACATCAAGCGGTCAATCAGCTATTTTTGGCTCAATTATAAATTTAGCCGCAGTTGGTGATAATATTTTAGTTTCAGATAAAATTTACTCAAATGTTTTGCTAAACAATATCCTAAAAAGATTTGGTATCACCTCAAAGCTTTTTGACGCTGAAAACCCTGAAAATTTAGAGAATTTGATAGATGACAAAACAAAAGTTATATTCTTTGAAACTCTCTCAAACCCTCAAATTTCGGTCTCAAAAACCAAAGAGATAGCCAACATCGCCAACAAGCACGGCATAGTAACTGTCGTGGATAACACAGTCGCTACGCCAATTCTTTACAATCCTATCAAAGATGGCGTTGATGTTGTGGTTCATAGTGCGAGCAAATACATAAGTGGTCAAGGTCTTAGCCTTGGTGGGCTTGTAGTTTCGGGCAAAAACACAAATAAAAAGCTAATAGACAACTCACGCTACACACATTTTAACGAACCAGATGAGACCTATCACGGTCTTGTTTATGCAAGTGTGGCTGAAGTTTTTGATATATTTACTCTTAGATTTAGATTTTGCATATTAAGAGAGTTAGGACTTACTGCTTCACCATTTAACGCATTTCAGCTAATTCAAGGTCTTGAAACGCTTGATGTAAGAGTTAGAAGGCACTCTGAAAATGCCCTAAAAGTGGCAAAATTCCTAGAGTCTCATTCAAAGGTAAAAGCAGTAAATTATCCAGGACTAGAGAACTCAAAAGCCAACTCTATCATCAAAAAAAGCTTTGCTGATGGCCTTGCTAGTGGGCTTTTAAGCTTTGAAGTTGATAGTTTTGAGACAGCTAAAAAAGTCGCTGATAATACTGAAATTTTCTCAGTTGTAGTAAACATAGGCGATAGCAAATCCATCATCACTCACCCAGCAAGCACCACTCACTCACAACTTAGCGAAGAAGAACAACTCAGAGTTGGTATAAAACCAGGCCTTATAAGGCTTAGTATCGGACTTGAAAATGCAGATGATTTAATAGAAGATTTAAGAAAGGCATTAGCATAATGGCACTTTTAACAACAAAGGGTGTTTTTGGCGTTTTGGCTATTTTAGAGATAGCCAAAGGCTCCAAAATCGTGCCTGTAAGTATCAAAGATATAGCCGATAAAACTGGAATTTCAAGGAACTATCTACAACAGATCCTAGATCCGCTTAGAAACGAAGGGATTATCGGTAGTATAAAAGGGAAAAATGGTGGCTATTTTTTGCAAAAAGATCCAAGCGAGATAACATTTTATAAGATTTTTAACTCTTTGGAAAAAGATGTGAAAATTTCTAATATCGATATCAAAAATCAGCCTTTATCGCAGTATTTTTCTAAATTTGACATAGAGATAGAAAAAATACTCTCAAAGACTTTAAAAGATTTTTATGAATTTGACACAGAAAATGCCAAGTATCTAAATTTTGTAATTTAAGAAAGGAAATATTATGAAAATTTATAAAAATGTCACAGAACTTATTGGAAACACTCCGCTTGTTAAAATCAACAAATTCTCCAAAAACGCGACAATTCTTGCTAAGGCTGAATTTACCAATCCAGCCTCATCTATCAAAGACCGCATAGCTTATGCGATGATAAAAGATGCATTTGAGAGAGGCCAAATCAACGAAAAAAGCGTGATAATCGAGCCAACTAGTGGAAATACAGGCGTGGGACTTGCAATGATTTGTGCGTATTATGGGCTAAAGCTCATCTTAGTGATGCCATCATCAATGTCAATTGAGAGACAAAAACTATTCATAGCATTTGGGGCCAAAATCGTCCTAACCGAACCAAAACTAGGAATGAAAGGGGCAGTTGATGAGAGCGAAAAAATCGCCAAAGAAACCCCAAATTCATTCATCCCAAGACAGTTTGAAAACCCTGTAAATCCACAAATTCACAAGCAAACCACCGCCAAAGAGATATTAGAGGCAACTGGTGGCAAGGTTGATATATTTGTGGCTGGATTTGGCACCGGCGGCACAGTTAGTGGCGTAGGCGAAGTGCTAAAAGCTCACAACAAAAACACTCAAATCATCGGCGTAGAGCCTGAGAGCTCGCCACTTCTAAGTTGCGGATTTGCTAGCTCTCACGCTATTCAAGGAATCGGTGCGAACTTCATACCTAAAAACCTAAACAAAGATATCCTAGATGAAATCATCACAGTTAGCAATGATGACGCCAAACAAACAGCACGCGATCTTGCTAGAAAAGAGGGGCTACTCGTTGGAATTTCAAGTGGATCAAATGTATTTGTAGCAAATTTGTTAGCAAATAGACCTGAAAACAAAGGCAAAACCATCGTAACCGTGCTTTGCGACACAGGCGAGAGATACCTATCAACTGGACTTTTTGATTAAAATATACTTTTATGGTGGGATTAATCATTCCACCAGTTTTATTCTTAATATAAACTTACAATCTAATAAATTTAAACATAATAATAAATAAATTTGCTATAATGTTCTCAAAAATTTAAAGGAAATCGTATGGATGAAAATGTGGTAAATAAAATCAATGAAGATTTTGACATTGATATTAGCAAAGTTGGAGCAAACTATCTTATTTACGATAATAATTTAATGATAAAACATTTATAATTTATCCAAACGATAATAAGCGTAATAACGGAAAAAGTGGGTGGCTTAATGTTGAAAAAAGCATAATAAATATAGCCAAAATCATACCAGAAAATTTTGAAGGTAAGGTGATTTTAGAAAATCTTTACTTCAAAACAGATATCTGTTTTGAAGTAGAAAATCTTAATGATTTAGTTCTAGCTTTTAAAAATTGTAGATTTGAGAAAGAGATAGTTTTAAATGAAAACTATCCTAAAAATTTTGAATTTAATGGGTGTGGATTTGAGAATGAAACATTGTTTGATAAAACAGGTGATAACGATTAGCTATAGACTATCTTGAATTTAATGATTGCAATTGTGTTAATAAAGACGAGATAGTTACTATAAAAAATTTCTCGTTTAAAAATATGTAAATTATTAATTTTAAACATTTTATATTTAATATAGAAATAAAAAATTCAAATATTGATAAGCTCACTATCAAAAACTCAATTTTCAATAAATTTTATATAAACTCAAATTCTAAAATAGGTATAGAAAAAATTGAAAACTCTACATTTAATGAGCTATCTTTTGAAAATTCCAAATTTAACGAATATAAGTTTAAAAAATTAAATTTACAAATTGTGATTTTAAAGAAAAAGTTGATTTTAACGCCATTGAAGTTGATGAGATAGTTTTTAATAATAGCAAAAATATGAACAATAAAAATCCTGAAAATACACTTATAAGTTTTTATAATTGTATTTTTAGCAAAGTCATTATAACAAAACACGACATTCAAGTTTTACGATTGCGAATTTAATGGTGAATTGTCACTCAAAGAGACAAATTTTAAAGATGTTATAAAGTTTTTTTTAGCATTTTTAAAAATATAGTTAGTCTGAAAAATTCAACTTTTGAAAAAATGGTCTGTTTTAGCAATGATGACGCGGTAGAAAATAAATTACTAGCAGAGTTAAAAAAAAGGAAAAGGCTAATAATCTCACAACTATTTTTAATGAAAAATTTGAAGCTGAAAATACAAAATTGTATGGGGATGTAATATTTAAATATTTTGTATTTAATAAAGATGTGAGTTTTGAAAATACAAAATTTAGTGGTAATAGTCATAGTGAATTTTGCATAGCTGATTTTTCAAATTCTAAATTTAATGATAATTTATATTTTAATAATTCTAATTTTGATATTTATGTTGATTTTCATGAGTGTGAATTTAGTGGGGTTGCAAATTTTTTTAGTGCCACATTTAAAATTCAATGCTGTTTTTAAGGATTTTAACAAAGTAAATTTCATAAATTTAAACTCAGACCATATAAATTTAGAAAAAATACAAATTACCAATGAAAAAATATCCAAAAAGTCAAATACAGATAAAATAGCGATGATAAACGAACTTAGAGACTCTTTTAGAGTTATCAAGCACTCACTAACGGCAGTCAATAACTCTTTGGAAGCAAGTAAATTTCACAGACTTGAACTCTATGCAAAAGAGATAGAGTTAGAATGTAAGCTTAAAGATAATTGTAATAAAAAAGATGACATAAGATCAAATAAAAAATATAATCCCGACAATTATAAAAAACTACAATTAAAAAAATTTATAAAACCTACTGTTTTTATAGTTGGATTTTTAATGTTTCTTGTATTTTTTAATTCCGATTTTTAAGTTAGTAATTATATCTATAATTATTGCTTGTATATTAGTTTGTATAATAGTATTATCAATATATTGTCTATTTTTATCTATATCATTATTAAAAATACTGGCAAACATTTTAAAAGAATTTTTTAATGCATCAATATATTCTGAAACATACATTGATTTTAAACAATATATAAATAAAAATCTTAAAAAGGCGTTCTATCTAAGTTACATACTATACAAAACTAGAAAAATGGAAAATCTAACAACTTTTATTGATTGTTTAATATTATTCCTTTATCGTCAAACTAGCGACCATCATACAATTTTCACTAAAATACTAAATTTTACAATTATGATGATAGCTACTTTTGGCTTGTGTTCTTATTTTATCACCAAGTTAATCGATTATGAAATAAGTGATAAATATTTTACATTTATCACTCTATATACCATTTTAGCTTCTATTGTTTTTACATTATTTATTATTAACAAGAATAAACATATGTTATTATTTCTATTTTTTGTTTGTTGTATCTTTGCTATTATAAATTATTTATTTAATGTAAATTTAATTTTTAATCTAGTAGAGTTTAATCCATTTTTATATCTTGTTTTGGTTGGCTTGGCTATTTATTTTTTTACCATAAAAAACAATATTATAGTCTTAGTAACTAGGTTTATTTCATATATAATTTTTAGCATTATGCTAGTTACTTCACCAGCTTCTATCGTCCCATTTCTTAATATAAACAAGCAAGATGATAATAAATTTTTGGTTAAATATTTAAATTCAAACAGCACCGAGATAGAAAATCTCATTAGCAAGTCAATCATCACTAAAGATGGCATTTTAGAAGCAGGAGAGCTGATAGCAAAAAATAAAGAGTTGTTCGAAAAAGATAACAACATTTCAAAAGGGATAGAAAAGATAGTGCTAAAAATAGCACCATCAAAAGCGTAAATTTCATATATTTTATCGTATTTGCACTATGTCTGTATTCACTTCAAAAAAACAGCTAGGCGAAATTCTATAGTTTGAAACTAAATTTAGCGTAAGCAGTTTATAAGTTTATGAGAAGTAAATTTATGAAATTTTGTGACAGTTAGCGTATGCGACACGCAGACAAAGTTAGGGGTGGTCTCTTTGACAATCAGCAAAACATTTTTGCATAGCAAAAGATTTTCGTGTAAAGCCAGCGTATATGGCGATTTTAGCAGTAGTTTCTTTAAAAAAAGCTACCTTTTGGTAGCACTGTTGGGATAGCAAGGGTTGGTCTAAATCCGTTATTAATGAGAAATAAGCAGATAATCAAGCCGAGCTGGGGAATACCAAAACTACTCGTTTTGCTCTTTCATTGATTTGATGGTATTCTCATACAACTCTTCATCTTGGCAATATACCAAAAACAAGTCCCCATCCATAAATGTATAAGATCCACTAGGCTTAATATTTTCGTTGTCTCTTTTAACCAAAAGCAATAAAAACTCATCAGGCAGTGCCGCTTCAGCCAAATTTAGCCCCACATAACGAGAGTTTTTTGGCAGGGTAAATTGCCTTATCCCACTATAAAATATCGGTCTGTTTTGCGGCTGAATAATCTCATCAGGTGGAAACATAACATCAAAAAATTTAGCCAATTTACTCAGTGTCATACCCTGAATAAAAACCGAAATTATCACCATAGAAAAGACTATATTAAACATCATCTCAGCATTTTCAATCCCAGCCGCTAAAGGATATGTAGCAAGCGTGATAGGCACAACGCCTCTAAATCCAACCCACGAAATAAAAAGCTTCTCTTTTAGGTTAAATTTAGAAAAGATTAAGCCCAAAAACACACTAACTGGTCTAGCAACAAACATAAGCACCAAAGACAAAATCACGCTTATCAAAAACACTTCAGGCAAGCTCTTTGGAAAAGCTAAAAGTCCTAATGTTAAAAATACCACCACCTGCATAAACCACGCTATTCCATCAAAAAATCCAACTAAGTTCTTCTTGTGAACAAACTCTTTTGAATTAGCTATAATTCCAGCCACATAGACTGCGATATAGCCATTTCCACCCACTTGCGAACTTAGCCCAAACAAAAATAACACAAACGCAAACATAAACACTGGATAAAGGCCCCATACACTTAATTTCATCTTGTTAATAGCATACGCGATAATTCTACCACCAGCATATCCAAACGCCCCACCTAGTATAAACTCTAAGAGCAAACTCACTATCCACTCGTCAATATGTGGTGTGGTTGGGGCACTAATTAAGCCTATAAGTGTAACAGTTAAAAATATCGCCATTGGGTCATTGCTACCACTTTCAAACTCTAAAAGCTCACCAATGTTGTTTTTGAGTTTGATATTTTTGGATCTTAGTATCGCAAATACTGCTGCTGCGTCAGTTGAGCTGATGATAGAAGCCAATAGCAAGCTTTGCAAAAATGTAAAATCAAGAAATAAAAAGATAAAACAGGACAAGATTAAAGCTGTGATAATAACCCCAAAAGTAGCCAAAATTAGCCCATCTTTGTATATAGGTTTTATGGCCTTTAAATCCGTATCAAGCCCACCTGAAAAAAGTATGTAGATTAAAGCTATAGTGCCGATATCGCCAGCTAATTTGGCATTGTTAAACTCAATCTTTAAAATGCCATCACTTCCAGCTAGCAAGCCAACACCAAGGAAAATCAGTAGTGCAGGGAAGCCATATCTATCTGAAATTTTACTAAAAAATACACTAATGATCATAAGTAGCCCAAGCACTATGAGAGTTATTTCCACAAAAAGCCTTTAGTCGTTTTTTTCTTCGTAGAAAATTATATCAAATTTAGTCTGTTTTTTGACCAAAGATTTGCTACTTTTACTATTTTTTTGAAACTTTTCTAGCTCATCATTGAGCTCTTTTATGGTATTTTCATACTCTTTTAATTGTTTTTTAAGTTTAAATATCACACCTACTCCGGCTAAATTTACCCCCATCTCTCTAGTTAAATTTAAAATTGATTTTATTCTATCAAGGTCTCTTTTTGAATAAAGTCTCATTTTACCTTCAGTTCTGCTAGGTTCAACAAGCCCCTCTTTTTCATACTGCCTTAGAGTTTGAGGGTGGATATTTAGCACTTTTGAAACGACGCTTATAAGGTAAAGCGGCTCATCATAATCTCTCATTTTTTCTCCTTAATCTAAAGCTTTTCTCTTAGTGAGTTTTGCAAACTCTCATCAAGGCTTTCAAAATTTGGCAATATCACATTTGCTTTTAGATACAAATCTCCATAAATTCCACTTTTTCTATTTTGGATTCCATAACCTTTTAGACGAATTTTTTGGCCGTTTTTGGTGTTTGGTGAAATTTTGATAGTGACATTTTTTTGAAGAGTTGCTACCTCTATCTTGCCACCAAGCCACGCAGTTTTTAGCGGAATATCTACTGTTTTATACAGATCATCGCCCTTTTTTTGATATTCGCTATCTTCTAAAATTTCCACTTCAAGTATAATGTCACCAACCGCTCCATTTTGGGCTTTGTTTCCTTTGCCTTTTATGCGAAGCTTTTCACCAGAGTTAATGCCAGCTGGTATTTTAAATTTAACTCTTTGATTATTTAAAGAGATCTCTTCTTCACCGCCAAGAGCTGCAACCCTAAAAGGGATGTTTATCTTAGCACGCACATCAAGGTTTTGTGAAAATCTACCAAAAGACGAATCAAAGTTATCACCAAAACCAGAGCTTCTAAACGCTCCACTAAATCCGCCACCGCCAAAAATACTATTTAGGATATCGTTTAGATCGCCCATATTTGAATTTCGTGCAAAATCTTGGAAATTTTGTCCACCAAAAATACTATCGCCTTGCATATCGTATTGTCTTCTTTTATTTTCGTCGCTTAAAATTTCATAGGCCGCATTTATCTCTTTGAATTTCTCTTCTGCACCCAGGTCTTTGTTAATATCTGGGTGATATTTTCTTGCAAGTTTGCGGTAAGCTTTTTTGATTTCATCGCTACTTGCGTCTTTTGAAAGCCCTAAAGTTTCATATAAGCTATTATTTGAACTCATTAATCTAATCCTTTTATTTTTAATCTTTTATGTTAGTCATATAAATAAATTTGATATGGATTATATCAAAAACTTTAGTCTTTGTCAATCAACTTTCATTAGTGCGAATAAATCAAAGAATATTTAATATTATAAAAAAATATTAAGAATGCGTTAAAAGCTTCTCTTTATAATTGCTTAAAAATTACAAGTGAAAGGTAACAAATGAAAAAAACAGTTTTAATCTCATTGGCTCTTGCTACAAGCCTTTTTGCAGCTAAGATAGATTTTCAATTAGCAGAGCAAGATATTCAAAGATACAATCCAGAACTAAATGATAAAACCATTCTTTCTTATCACTCATCAGTTGAAGATGCTAAAAAGTCAGTTGTAAATATAGCAACTACAAAAACTATCAAAATAGCCAACAACCCTATGGGTGAATTTTTTAATGATCCAATATTCAAAGAGTTTTTTGGCTTTGGCTTTGGATTTGATTTTCCTGAAAATATGGATAGAAAAAGCTCATCTTTGGGCTCAGGAGTTATTATCTCAAAAGATGGTTATATAGTCACAAATAACCATGTGGTCGAAGGAGCCGATGAGATAATAGTAAATATCGTTGATGATGATACAGAGTATGATGCCAAAATCATAGGCTCAGACCCAAAAACTGATATTGCCATCATCAAAATAGACAAAAAAGACCTAAAACCTATCAAATTTAGCGACTCATCAAAGCTTTTAGAGGGCGACATAGTATTTGCTATCGGTAATCCTTTTGGCGTTGGTAGCACTATTACTCAAGGAATTATCTCAGCTCTAAATAAAGACAATATCGGCCTAAATCAATACGAAAACTTCATCCAAACTGACGCTTCAATTAATCCTGGCAATTCAGGTGGTGCACTAGTTGATAGCAGGGGTGCTTTGGTTGGAATAAACTCAGCCATACTTAGTAGAAGTGGTGGCAATAACGGCATTGGCTTTGCAATTCCATCAAATATGGTAAAAGATGTCGCAACTCTTCTAATAGAAGATGGAAAGATAGAAAGGGGCTACCTTGGTGTAACTATCACAGACCTTACAAAAGAGCAAAAAGAGGTGTATAAAAATAAAGAAGGTGCCCTAATTACTGGCGTTCAAGATAAAAAAGCTGCAAGCAATGCAGGCATAAAAAGGGGTGATTTGATAATCAAACTTGATGATAAAACCATAACTTCAGCAAATGAGCTTAAAAATACTATAGGTGCACTAAAACCGGGCAAAGAGATTAAGCTAACCTACGAAAGAGATGGCAAAATATCAACTACAAAAGTCAAACTCGATGAGATGGAAAATATATCTATTCAAAGCAAAGCCCTTGATTCAGACACTATAGATGGCCTTGAGATTTCAAATCTAACTGATGAGCTTAAAAAACAGTTAAGATTAAAAGATGACACAAAAGGTATAATCATCACTAATATCGCTTCAAAATCTAAAGCCGAAGAGTTTGGCTTTAGAAAAAATGATATCATCACTCAAGTTGGCACAAAAGAGATTAAAAGCTTAGATGATTTTAAAGACGCCCTAAAGGAATACAAAGGCAAAAACACTATGGTTTGGGTGATAAGGCGTGGAATTTCACAAGGTATAGTTATAAAATAGCAAATTTATAGTTGAATTTAGCGAGTTTGTTTGATATAATTGTCAATCTAAGGAATAAAAATGGTAAAAATTTTAATGATTGAAGATGATTTAGAACTCGCTGAAATTTTAAGCGAGTATCTAGAGAAAAATGGCATTGAAGTAGTAGTAGCTGATGATCCATATATTGGACTTTCTAAGCTAAATTTAGACAGCTATGACCTACTTATTTTAGACCTTACCTTGCCTGGGATTGATGGGCTTGAGGTTTGCAAAGAGATTCGCAAGTCAAACTCAATCCCTATCATTATCTCTAGTGCAAGGCACGATCTAACCGATAAAGTAAATGCGTTTGATTTTGGGGCGGATGATTATCTACCAAAACCTTACAATCCAAAAGAGCTTTTGGTGCGTATAAAAAGCCATTTAAGAAGAAGAGAGCTTCAACTCAAAGAAGAGCTTGAGAAAAAAAATAAAAAAGATTTGGTATTAAATGAGTTTGAACACACCATCGCCCTTAAAGGTAAGACTCTAAATTTAACTGTCGCAGAGTATGACATACTAAGCTATCTTATCAAAAAAGAAGGTGGTGCTATCTCAAGAGAAGAGCTTGTTTATAACTGTGATTCCATCAACGAAGATTCAACCGTAAAAAGTATAGATGTCATCATTGGGCGAATACGAGCTAAGCTTGGCGAAAATCCAAAAGACCCCAAATATATTCACGCGATTAGAGGCGTTGGATATAAGCTTCAACAATGAAGCGTTTTTCGATATTTTATACCATAGCTTTTATATTTGTGCTTACTTTTGTAAGCATAATTTTGGCTTTTTCGTGGCTAAAAAGCTATGATAAACAAAACTACACAAGCGAGCTAAACACTCGCTATTCCATCATCGCTCGCTTAACGCTATTTAATATTAGCAAGCTTATGAGTGATGAAGAGTATCAAAGTCAGATGAAAGATTTTGAGGTGATAAACATTGAAGATGAGAGTGAGAAAAACAGGATAAATGAGAACTCAAAGGTCCTTGAAGAGATCAAAACTGAGCTTGGAACAGCGGCAATTTTAGTCTATGAAAAATATAACTATCTAAAAATTTCTCACGGAAATTCAGTTGTGCTTTTAAAAGACGCTCAGTATCAGCCATTTCGCTATCAGATTATAAATTTAATCTACGCATTTGTCTTGCTTGTAGTCTTTGCCTCATACTTTTTTGTCTATAAAAAACTAAAACCGCTCAAAGAGATCAAAAAACAGATCGATAAAATTTCAATTGGAAATTTAATAGTCGATAAAATCAGCACAGGAAGCGATGAAATCAGCGAAATTGGCGAAGCACTTTATGATTCAGCCATCCATATAAGAAAATTAAATGAGTCAAGACAGCTATTTTTAAGAAATATAATGCACGAACTTAAAACCCCCATCACAAAGGGGCGAATTACAGTTGAGATGATAGATGATGGCAAGCAAAAAGATAGGCTGATAAATGTTTTTGAACGCCTTGAAACCTTGATAAATGAGTTTGCTGCAGTTGAGAGAGTAACCTCTGGCGTGCAAATCTCAGATATAACCACACACAAAATTTCAGAGATAATCGAGCAGGCAAAGAGTGTTTCGATGATAGATGATGAGAGTATTGAGCTAGTTTTGGATCAAGATTTTACGCTAAATGTGGATTTTAGGACCTTTAGCGTGGCGGTTAAAAATATGATAGACAACGCAGTTAAATATTCGCCCGATAAAAAAGTCACAATTATCGCAGACAAAGATAGCCTAAAGTTTAAAAGCTACGGGAAACCACTTGAAAAAGAGCTAAGCTTTTATACAGAGGCTTTTACCAAAGGCAAAAACGCCAAACAGAGCTTTGGGCTTGGGCTTTATATCGTTGATAATGTGCTAAAATCCCACTCGATGAAGCTAAACTATCAGCACAAAAATGGCATAAATATCTTTATTTTTGAAAATTTACAAAAAATAATATCTGTGGTGGATAAGTGAATTTGTTTATGAAATTTAGTAAAAATTTGTTGTGATAATAGCCTATTAGTAAAATAATCGAAAAAAACTTTTGTTATTTTAATTTTTGATTCTTTAAAAACAGTAAAATTGTTATTAGTAGCGAAATAATTGCAGCGACAAAAATATACTCTATTGTGCAATCTTCAACATTAAACAAAAAGCCGATTTTAGTTAGTTTTGCCTTTGAAAAAAAATATTATAAAAACAGAATAAATTTGCAAAAAATAAAAACGCCTAAAATAATTACTCATTCTCTTGTATTTAATAACTATTTGTTTGTATATTAACGCGGAAAATAGCATAGAAATAGTGATTATGATAAAAATTAGAAGGTATAAAAAAAGCACAATTCCTAAGCCTTGTAGTATCATTAAGCTATTAGATGTAAGATCAAAATCAATCATATTTATTAAAAATAAAATTATTGGTCTAATAGAAAAGCGATCTTGGTTTGCCAATGAAAATCATAAAAATTTAAATGAAAAAATAGACTATCTAAACTAGCAAGTGAGGTGATTATAGAGTTAGTTTGTATTAAAAACAAAAATATTATAAAAACTACTTTTAATATTTTGCGATACATTTTATAATCTCTTTTTGTGATAAAATTTGTATTTTATTATTTTAAACTTATAAAAATCTAAAAATATCAAATATATATTTTAATTAAAAATTATCTTTAAATTTACTATGATTTTAAATTTACTTTTTATTTATTAATAATTTGCTCTACTTTGTAAGTTTCTAGCTCATCAGCTATATTCAAATTCAAAAGTCCATTATCAATGAAAAGTTTCAAATACTCACTATTGTCAGTATATATTAGAAATTTCATCGCTAAAATTAGATTATTTTTATCAAAATCTGAAATTTTATAAGTTTTTAGTAGTTTTTTAGCTTTTCTTAAAGAGTATTGTCTAGATTTTTTGTATTTTTGAGAAGTTAAAACCGAGTTTTCATCTTAGCTTTTTAAAACCATATTCATCAAGTCGCACAAATTCCACACCAGATAGTAACTCATATCTACATTTTTATCAAGCAGACAGTCAAACAAAAACTCAAATTTCTCATCAAGAGTTGGGATTAAAACATATGGTAAATCTTTGCCATAATTTATATCAGCCCCAGCTTCTATAAGTTTATCAAAAAGATAGAGTTTATCACCATTTTTTAGTGGTAAAAAAGCGACTTTGTTAAGTAGAGTAAAGATATCATCTTTTACAAAATTTAGCTCTAGTTTGTAGCTTGAAAATAGCTCTAAATACTTCTTAAATAGCTAGTTTAGATAGCTTAATTCTACTCTATGCGTAAATATTAATGAGTTTTTCTATAGGTCTTTGCCCTGAGAGTGATCTAAATTTAGTAAATTTGGTTCTTTGTCAAGTATAAATTTAACTCTTGTGAAATTATCATCTATCAAGGCCCGATTTAGGATATCAACTTGCTTGGTCTGACTTTGAAAATTATGATTTGTAGTGGCATTTAATTGTATAATTATAACTAGTGTTATCAAAATATTTTTAATCATTTAAAATCCTTATAATCTCATCTCTTTTAGGCTCTTTGGCGTATTGAAGTAGCTTGGCTTTGCTATCGCTATCAAATAAATTTGCCTTATTAATAATTTCTAAAAAATCTTTATTGTCAGTGTAGATTAAAAACCTTGATATTATAAAAATTCTTTCTTGATCTAAATTAGTCATTTTGGCATTCTCAAGTATATATTTTAAGCATTTTGTATTGTTTTTGATAGTTGTCTTGCTTGAATTAATAGTTTCAAAAAATTTATCATCTTCTTTTTGACCACTATTAAAATTATTAAAACTTCCACATAATCATCGTCATAGGCATTAAAAAGAATGTTTTCCAAAGTTTCTTGTTCGTCAATTAAATCATTTTGTAAATAATATTTAAACATTTCAAAATTATCAAAATGAAATGCCGACCTACAAAGTATTTTATTGGGTGGATAATTTGATAAATTTGGATCTTTTTGAAGCATTAAATTTGAGATTTTAATCCTTTCTTCGTTGCTGTATGGATGAAAAAATACTAAACTTAATGGCGTAAAATTAACGGACTCTGTGCGAGGAAAACACAATCTAGCTCTATATCATATTCAAAAAGTATATTTAATATATCTATCCTAAAATTTGGAAGTGTTTCTTCTACATCTATAGACACCAAAACATATCCAAGTGGTCTATGACCGGCAACACCAATCATATTTACTAATTTTGGGTTCTTTTCTAATAGAGTTTTAATCTCGGTTAAATCGCTGGTAAAATAAGCAAGTTGGATTAGAGTATCGAGATAATTGACGCTATTTTCTAAATTTCTTTGATTTTGTTTTGGTGGATTATCTGAGACATTTAATAAATTTAGTGTTAGCATAAAAATAGCTATAAATTTAAGTATTGATTTAAGCATAAATTTCCTTTGATTTAATAATGCTAAATTATACAATACATTAGCAATATTTTAAGGTTTATAGCTAATATGCCAACTAATTATAGCTTATATGCCAAAAAGCAACGCTTCTCTAAGTTTTGATAAATATCTATTTTGCTAAATTTTGCCTCTTTTAAAAGTGAGTAAATTTCATCTTCATCAAGTTGATTGACTAAATTTGTCCCAACACTCCACTCTTTTAAAGTAGCTTTATCCACACTCTCAACATAGACCAAAAATACTCCACCATCATTTAAAGCGTTATAAATATTTGCAAATGCAGTTTTAATATCATCCCAAAAATATATCGTCTCAAACGCACTAACCAAATCAAATCCGCTTAAATTTAGCTTATTGACATCCATTAGTTTTACTTCAATATCGCCACTTTTGATAAACTCACTAGCGGTTTGCTTAGACAATTCAACACTAGTTGGTGAGTAGTCAATTCCTAAAATTTTAGAGCTTTTAAATTTAGACTTAAAATTTAGCAAATTTGCTCCACCACCGCACCCTATTTCAAGGATTTTTAGAGGCGTCTCATCGCTAAATTTAAGGTTGCCAATCGCCCACAAAGCCCCAGCGTTATGCACTTCATTCATATGAAGTAGAGTTTTTTTGCCATCATCACCTACTGGATATCTAACATTATCTCTTTTATTCATTATTCATTCCTTAAAGTTTTTAATACATCAACCTCAGTAGCTTTTTTGGCTGGATAATATGATGAAATAAGCACTATCGCTAACGCCCCAACTATTATCAAAATCAAATCTTTTAGTGATAACTCCATCGGAAGGCTTGAGTATCCATACACATCAGCTGGTAAATTTACGATATTAAAGTTGCCAAGTATATAAACTCCAATTAGTCCTAACACAAGGCCAAAGAGCATTCCACCACACCCTATTACGCTTCCAAGACCAAAAAATACTTTTTTGATCTCACTTTTGGACGCACCCAAAGAGAGTAAAAGTGCAATTTCTTGACGGCGATTCATAACTGTCATCAAAAGCGAGCTAATAATATTTAAACTCGCAACCAAAATAATAAGCATAAGCACTATAAAAAGTGCTCGTTTTTCAAGGGCTAGAGCTGAAAAAAAGTTGCCATTTTGCTCCCACC
>JALFKC010000020.1 GCA_022775765.1 Campylobacter sp.
TTTATACTATTTGTAACCATCTCATCGCTCCTGCCAAGCCCAACTAATATACAGCCATTTGTATTTTTAAGATAGTTTCCAACGTGGATTAATATTCGTCTAGTCACAGGCACTTTTTCGCTATATAAATTTAAAAGAAATCTTTTAAATCTAGGGCTTTTATGCCACAAAGTATTATATTTATCAGGCGGAATTCTAAGGTTTTTATTTGACTCTAGCCCTTCTTTTAATCTCTCAAGCGTGTAGCACTCAAATAGTAGCTCTCCATCATAGTCAAATAGCTCAAGTACCCCAAAGCACCCATTTATATTTAATCTATCTCTAGTAATTACAATCCTATACTTTTGCACTATCTCTCCCACTCTTTTATAAAATCTTTTAATGTGTTGTGAGTTTCGTTTTGTTTAGCCAAAATCCCATCAAGCTTGTTTTTTATCTCATTTAAAAAGCTCTTTTGAATTTCTATGTTTTGTGTGGCAGTGGCATTGCTTATCTCTATAGCCTTAAGTAGATCTTTATTGCTATTAGTATTTTGTTCTACCACACCTAATACCTTTTTAATTAGCACCCAGACAAACCCACCTGTTACAATCAAAAGCACAATTACAAAAAATATAGTAATTTGCACTTCGCCCCAACTACCAGCTTTATCTATAAAGTTTCCACTCTCTTTTAAAATTTCACTATTCATTTACTTCCCTTATCGCCTCAAGTTGCAATACACATTTTTCATATGCGTTATAGATATCAAGCATAAAAATACTTGCGTCTTTATTTGTTTTAATCTCTCTAGGTTCAATTGTTGGTACCACTAGCAATACCTGTGGTATTTTTTGCTTTACTATCTGAGTTTTTCTTGTGCAACCTTGCAAGGATAAAATCACTAGCATACTTAATACTATTTGAAACTTTCTCATTATCTTTTCCTTTGTAAATTTCATCTTTAGCCCTATTAATATCTATGTTTAACTTCTCTTTCTTACTGCTTGAGTTTTTAATAATTTCAAGGTTTTTACTCTCATTTTTTAATATCCTTTCGTTTTCTAGCCTTAGCTCTTTTAACTCTTTTAGTGCAAGGCTGTTTTCTTTTTCTAACTTGCTAAGTCTATTTTTTGCATAGCCTAGCATTAGTATTAATGCAACTATGGCTACCCATATAAAAGGTAAAAATTTCGTCATTATTACCTTTCTTTTTGTCTTTCTTTGCGTTTTAAATCTTTTTCTAGCCCACTTTTTGAATAATTTCTAGTGTTAATTCCAGGGAAAAATTTAAGCAATAGTTGCATTCCACTTCTTGGGTCATAAGTATTATTTCTTTTCCTTGAGTTTTCATCCCTTACTAAAGCCCTAATCAAATCAGCTCCATTCCAAACAACTTGTGGGGTTGGAGTGTAGGTGCTACCAAAGTGACTTACATAATCCAAAGCCTTGTCGGGTTGCTTTTTGTTTGAGTAGGTTATAGGGCGTCTGAAAAATCGATTTTCAGGGACATCGCCATTTATTACAACATTCCTAAAATCATCAACTCCTTGCCACATAGGACCTTGCAAAAACATCTCATCTACAAACTCAGCAGGTCTAATCATTTGAAGTTGAGGCACCATCCTATCAACCTTAAGTTGAGTAACCCTATCCCCGCTTTGGTTTGGCAAATCCAAATAAGCCCCAAAACTTCTTTCAGGTCTTTTATTATTAAATGGGTTAAAATCCATTCCCAAAGTACTTAAAAATGCAAATGTTCCAAGAAGTCTACTAAATCCAGCAGGTGTAGATGATAGCTTTGCAATAGATGGCATTACATAGTAAGCCCAGCTTATAAAAGGGCTGAGTGCAGTATCTCTTGCAAATCTCACTCCCCTAGGTAGTGGTTTAGTATAATCAGGCATAAATGAGTTGATAGCTTTTTTAGTCTCTTGTGGGCTATATCCTTTAGATACGAAATGCTTAAAGGCAGCGTATCTCATCATATTGTCTTCGCCTTGATAAATACTAGAAACCTTATCATCAATCTTGCCTAGTGTGCTATCTTTACTAACCAGATCTTTAAGCCCACCATTTATATCGTGTAGTTGGCTTCTACCAAATAGCCCCATAGTCTCTGCTTCATCGTAGTATTTAAATTGCTCTTTTAATTTTGTTAGCTCTCCTTTTTCAGCTGAAGTTATATTCCCATTAAAAAGCTTTACTCTTAAGTCTTGGTATCTATCTTTTTTTAGCATTAATCCTGAGTAGTCTTTAATCCCACTTGTCATCTTATGTAGTGGCATTCCAAACTGATAAGCAATAGCCACATTACTTGCCATATTGTTAAAATGTGTTGTTGGGTTGTAGATAGTTTTTGATTTTTTCATTACTTTGTTATATTGCAACACTATTTCGCTTGCAGTCATTGCAAAATCACTAAAGTCTCTGCGGAAACTATCAAAATGTCCTATGACATCATCTCTTATATCGCCCCTTATCCACTTACCGCTTAACACCCCAAATTTGCTATCTTCAGGGATTTTATCATAGCCCATTCCCTTAAGTTCTTTTTGCCAACCTTTAGGGTTTAAAACTTTCATAGTTTCAATCTCTAAGTCATCATAGATTACGCTTTTGCCATTAACTTTTAGCTTTGATACTTCATTAAAGAAGTTGTGTTGGGCTTCTAACTTTATTTGATGAAACAGGCTATCGGTTGCGGTTTTTGCTACGTCTCTAACTTCACCCATTGCGGTTCTTTCATCAAAAGTGTAGTCGCTTCTTATCTCCCATTTGCCATTATCAAGCTTGTTAGCTATTATTCCACCTTGATTAAATGGCTTAAAAAAGTCTTCTGCCTTATACACCCCTTGCCAAATTCTTTTATTTAATTCATCATCGCTTATTACTTCGGTTTTTCCCTTTTGATAAACTCCTTGGGTTGCTAATCCTGCACCTTTATTAGCGTCTTTAATATCAGGGTTATCATAGGTTCTATGTAGCCAATTTTTGCTGATTTGTTCGCTAGGGTCATTTAATACTCCAAGCTCTTTTAAATGATTTGTTTTAGCATCAATTTCACTTCTTATAAAATCAAGTCTCTTTTTTAAATTCTCATCAAGTAGTTTTGAACTTTTATCTCTAGCATAGATGGCGTCTTTGCCTAAACTAGCTCCTGCCCCATTAAGTTCGCCCGTTAAATAAAGGTGAGCTTTTTCTCTGATATCATCAGGAAGTTGCTCTAAGCTTTTTTGAATATCACTAAGGCGTCTTATCTCACTTTGGACTTCCATATGAAGTTTGTCTCTTAGGTCGTGGTATTGACTGCTAAAAGTATCTCTAAAATTTCTATTACCAAAGTTTTTAGCCCCATTTAAACTAAACCCATCATTTGTAGAAATATCTTTCCACTCTTTGTTTTTGCTTAAATCCATAGCCTCATCAAACGCACTCTTTGAATAATCTATCGGCGATTTATCACCCCTTAGGGCTTTGCCTATTTTAGGGATTGCATATGTTGCACCAGCTCCACCTAAAGCACCAATCACTGCTCCCCTTAATCTGTTTTCATCATCTTGTGTTGCTCCAACTACTCCACCTAATGTTGAGTTTAAAGCCATATTTCTTAGCATAGGATTAGTTGGCATTTTAGTTGGTTCTACTGGTGGTAGAGTGATTTGCTTTTTATCAACATTAAACATACCATCCCACTCATCATTCCAAGCACCCCTATGATTTGGTGGCGGTGTTCCACCATTGAAACTGCTATTGACTTCATCAAATTTGTTTGGTATAATTTCCCCAGTTGGGGAAAGTGCTTTTGCAGCACCATCGTCGTGGTCAGGCACCCTAGTGGTGGATTGATGTGTAGGGTATGACGACCCTACCCCCAACTCTCTTTGATTTACCCTTTGAAGTCTTTCTAATTCGTTATTTTTTGTGCTTTTTGATAAATGAGCTATTTTTCCACTATCTTTTACAACCCCCATTTTGCCTAAGCTATTGTCTCGTAATCTTTTAGTAATCAAAGCAATATCAGGTCTATTATTCTCAAAGAAGTGTGTAGGATTATCTTTAATCTCTATAATAGTTTTATACACACTTGCAGGATCTTTGAAAAGCTCAGGGTGTTTTTGAGATAAGGTAAATAAATTCGCAGTAAGCTCATTATTTTGTAGCCCCATAGTCTCTTTTACCCAGTCTTCTACTGAAGTTTTTACATTATAATCGGTTTGTGGTGGCGTATTATCTTGTTTCATACTAAACCCATCACCCTTTAAATTTGGACTATCTGCCACCCCATTAACTGCGTCAACTATAGGATTACCTGTTTTAGCTACTTGCTTTTTACTTTATTGATGATAGCATTTGCCCCATCTTGCACTATTCCACTTGCAAGAGTGCCACCAAGTGCCCCACTAACAAAAGCGTTTTTGGCTGTATCTTTAGCATTAACATTAGCATTGCCATAGTCTTGTGCTAAGCTTACGCCACTACCATACAAAGCCCATTTACCAGCTTCTTTAGCTAAAGCTTTCTTTTTAGCTAAGCCACTAAGCTTTCTTATATCATTAACTTTTTTAGCTCCACCGCCTATTGGAATTACATTAAGTGGGTCACCTAAGATATTGCCACCATAGTAAGCTATTTTATTGTTAGCATTGTTTTCAATGTTTTGGTGAAACTCTCTACCTTTTTCAAAGGCTCTTTTTGAGTTTTGAGAATAAGTCTCATAAAAGTTTATAAACTAATTATGTAGAAGTTCAATTTAATTATTAAAATTGGTAGGTTTTTTAATATTAAATTTATAATTGTTTTAAAAATCAAAGTTATTAATATATAAATTTATCAATAAATTAATTTTAATGTTTCTATTGAATTCAGCAATTTTTTATCTTGTTTTTGAGTGTTTTTATATAAAAACACTCAAAATTCATTAAAACATTCATAATATTTAAAATATATTCATCTATTTAATTTAATCTTAAAATTAAATTATTTTACTTAAAAGGATTAGTTATGAAACTACTTACAAAACTATTTATAATGTTTAGTTTAGCTCTTTCATTTGTATTTGGTGCAGTCAATATCAATACTGCTTCTAAAGAGGAATTAATGAGTTTAAAAGGCGTGGGTGAGTCTAAGGCTGAGGCGATTATAGAGTATAGAAAAGATAATAAGTTTAAAAGTCCTGAAGAGATTAAGAATGTAAAAGGTATAGGTGATAAAATCTATAATGACAATAAAGATGAGATAGTGGTTAAATAAAGTTTTATTTTATTTTATATTATTTTTAGAATAGAGTGTGAATTTAATGATTAAATCTTAGCAAGATAGATTTTGATAAAATTTGTCATTAGATGGTTTTTTAGAGAATTAATGGTGGTTTTTTAA
>JALFKC010000025.1 GCA_022775765.1 Campylobacter sp.
AGTTTTTGATAAACTCTCTTCTATTTAACTTCATCTCATCTCCTTTATTAGAAATTTTGCAGATTATAATATAAATATAACTAAAGTATAATAAAATAAAAAATGAGTTTATATTTTTAAATTTATGTTAAGGATTATTGACTTATTAGAATTGTAAAAATTTATAACAATAAGATAATTTTGACTATTAAATTTAAAAAATATCAGTGATCAAATGTGAAATTTAGGATGGTTGAATTTATAATTACATAAATTCAACCATTATTGGATAACAAATCTAGCTAAAACTTACGCTAAATTTAAGCTTTTTGCCACTTTGACATATCCATTTCGTTTTCGGTTTTGGCTACATAAATTGACGCAACCATATCGCCTGTGACATTCATAGAGGTTCTTCCCATATCAAGGATGGCGTCTATTCCAAGTATCATTCCATACGCTACAGCCACGCTTCCCTCAACTTTTACGCCAATACTCTCAAGCACCAAAAGCAGCATCAAAGCCCCAGCTCCAGGCACACCGGCGGTGCCAATAGCAGCAAGAACTGAAGTGATGATGATGGTTATATAATTTCCCATACTCAAATCAATTCCACAAGCATTTGCGATAAATAGCGAACAAACTCCCAAATAAACGGTGGTTCCATTCATATTCACAGTCGCTCCAACTGGCAAAACAAAACCATAAATGCTCTTTGGAATTCCCATATCTTTTTCGGCTGTTTCCATTGAGATAGGCAAGGTTGCGTTTGAACTTCTGGTTACAAATGAAGTTATCATAGGTGGGCGAACTTTTTTAAGAAACATCAATGGGTCTAGTTTTAGCAACGCACATACACCAAAATATACGATAACAATTTGTAAAAATAGTCCTAGATAAAGTGCGATTGTGACACTTAAAAGTGAGCCAAATGCACCTATGCCGCTTTTGTTAAATACAACAAACATTAGTGCAAAAACACCTATTGGGCTGTATTCCATAATCCATTTGACGATTTTAAACATTATCTCGCTAACGCCTTCAAAGAAGCTTCCGACAATTTCAGTTGCGTTTTTTATACGTAAATCATCGCTTTCTTTGCAATACGCCAAAGCTACACCAAAAAATATCGCAAAGCAGATAATTGGTAATATATCGCCAGTTGCCATAGCTTGAATAGGATTAGTGGGCACTATGTTTAGGAATATTTCGCTTACGCTTGGGGCGTTTGCAGCCTTGCTAACTGCGATTGAGGTATCGCTTAGGTCAAGCCCACTTCCAGGTTTTAGCACAAAAGCACAAATTAGTCCTATAACAATTGCAAAAAGCGTAGTGATGAGATAAAATACAATCGCCTTTCCACCCACTCTACCGAGCTTTGATGGTGCAATAGAACTAACCCCCATAATCAAAGAAGCAAAGATAATAGGAACTATTATCATCTTTAAGAGCCTAATGAAAAGATCTCCAAATGGCGAGAGAAATTCTAAAAGTTTGGTATCGCCATAAATAATCATATTTTGCGGTAATACAAGCCCTAAAATTGAGCCAAGTATCAGCCCTATGGCAACGCGTTTGATGAGACTAGTTTTAAAATAAAAGTCAAATTTGCTTTTTTTTTCTGACATTTTTCATCCTTTTTGTATTATGAGATTTAGAATTTTACCACTTTTGAGAAAAAATAGTAGTAAAATGCTTCGATTTTGATAAATTATCGTTTATTTGTGTAGAATTTACACAAATTTTGCGTTTTGATAAATTTGCCACTTCTGCAAACGGCAAGATATATTATAACGATTCTGGTAAGATTAAAAAAGTAGAGTTTCTAAGCCAAAATTTATCAAAACCACTTGATGATATCTGGCTAAATTTTTGTGATGAGGCAAAACAGAGTAAATTTGATGATACTAAAACCAATGAAGTTTTACTTCAAACTATCATTATCTCTTCAACAAATAAAAATGATATTGTGATGGATTTTACTCTAAAAAGCCCTATAAGCGTATCTGTAGCCCATAGGATAAATCGCCAATATATCGGCATTAGCAAAAATACCAAACCAACTATTCAAAGACTGCAAAGTGTGATAGATGGCGAGCAAG
>JALFKC010000047.1 GCA_022775765.1 Campylobacter sp.
GTATTTGGTAGGATTACTTGTTTTATCAGGAGTTTTTTTAAGATTTGATATTGCAAAAAGCGTATCATAAAAATCAATGTTTTTATATAAGCTTGTCTTTACATTAATATTCATTCTTCCCCAATCAGCTATAGTTACCACATCCTTAGCCCCACCATAAAACCCAAAATTTGGTATTTCTACATCATCAAACTCAACATTTGGTATTATTACTTCTTCTACTTTTACGACTTGAGTTGGTTCTTTATAAGTTCCTGCAATGTCTTCCAAGCCTATCTTTAAGCCACATCTACTCAATACTCTTGCCATTATTTCTCCTTTTTTTAATTCCCCATATCGGCTACATTTAAAATTCTCTCATATCTTGATGGATTTCTTTTGGCTAACTTTTTATAAAACTCTGTAAATTTAGCTTTGTATTCTTTTTCAAAACTAATAGGATTATAAGAATTTAAAGCTTTTAAAGTTTGTTTTCCAACTATCCCATCATCTTTTACGCCTACGATTTGTTGTGCATATTTCACAGCTCTTTTTATTCCTACATTGACACCAAACTTAAACATCAAATCAGCCGCCTTATAAGAAAGCACACTATCTAATTTCATCTTATCCCAAAACTCATCTTTATAAAAACTCTCTACCAAGTCTTGTGATTCTTTTGCTCTCATTTGCTTTTAAGATTTCACTTTTATTCACTTTTATTCCTTTTTTGTGTTATAAAGAATTTCTTTTACATCGTTATAGATTTCATCTTGTGTTTTTGATATCTTATTGGTTATTTGAATGCTTTCTTTGTTATTTTCGTTTTAGATAGATAGAGTTTTTACTATCTCTTTGCTTATCTCTGCGTTTTCTTTGATAGCTTCAGTATTTCCATCTACACTTCTTTTTAGCTCTCTTACCACAAAATACATAAAAAAGCCCACCACCAAAAGGATGACAATTACAAAGAAAACTGTTATAGCAGTTACTCCCCAGCTATCAGCAGATTTTATTATCTCGCCACCAGCAGTTATTGTTTTCTTTATCTATCACTTCTTATCTCCTATACACTCTTTTAGCAAACTTTCACATTCCAAAAAATAAACCATCAAAGCCTTATGGCTTTCAAAACTTCTTTTATTTTTAGGTTTTTCTGGCATCTTTGCAGGACATTTAATCGGCACATAAACATCCTGATAAACAACTCTTTCTTTACTTGCACACCCACTTAAAAAACAGACCATAAAAACTAAAATTAAAGCTTTAAAAAAGTTTTAAAATTTAGCTTTTTAACTAGATTTTCAAAATTCAGCCTAGGTTAGGTAAATCGTTTTTAACCCCACGAAGCGAGCTACCTTAGTGGTAATGAGCGAGCGGGTTAAAAAGGATTTATTTAAATAGGTTCCTGTTTTAAATCTTTCAATAAGCATTATCAACATAGACCTATAAGCCCTAAGTTCTTCTTCACAACTCTCATCTTTAACCTTGATTTTTTGATTTTTTCTATGCTTTTAGGTGGGGCTTTTTGCTTAATATCAAGTTTTAGTTTTTCAATAGCTAGATTTTGTTTTTCTAAATAAGCCTTACATAAAGCGTTTTTATTTTCTAAAATCAAAATCTCATTTTTTAAGCTATCAATTTTTTTAACTAAGCTTTTGTTTTTGCTTATGTAATAAAGGTTTAAAAGACCAGTTATTAAAAGTAAAACTATTAAAATTCTATGCATTTTTCATCCTATATATTTTGAAACTAACACTCATACTATAAATATAAAGGCTATCTCTAAAGCCTAAAAACTCTATCTCTTCTATAAAGTCATTTTCTAGACTAATTCCTTTTTTAGCTGAGATGTCTCTTATTTCATCTAATTTTGAGACGACCCCTAAACTATCATCCATCTTGCTTCTTGCACTTAAATAAAGCTTAAATTTAACTCTATCTATTTGCCCAATCAAGCTTATCAATGCCTTCAAGCAAAATATAAAGACCAGGTTGGTCTATCTCATCACTTCCTACCCAAATAGCATCTGGAAAAATGACTTGCAATCTCTTACAAGCCTCTTTTAAATTTCTCATATAAACTCACTTTTTATCATTCCATACCTTGAGCCACTTATTATCTCACCTTGAGTGCTTGTTTTATCAGCCATCTTTAGAGCTTCCTTCATTAAAATAAGATCAAGCTCTGTCGGTTCAATTTTAAGTAAAAACTTTAGTCTAAAATAAGCTAGATCAAGAAGCATAGGCTCTGGTATCATCTTGTGATTTACTAGCTCCTTGGCTTCCTTTAGAGCCATCCTTACTATCTCCTGCGTTATCTCCACTTCGTTCTTTAGGCTCTGTTTTGCTCTTAGAGTTAGTCTCTCTTCCATCTTTGCTCCTAAAAGTGTCTATACTATAATGCATACTTCAATTCTCCTTTTTAAGACCCTAAAAACGAAAAAAATCTAAGAGCTGTTTTGGTTGAAGGAAATAGTATGCAACCACGATTAAGCTCTGGCGACTGGGTTATTATAGATATTTCGTCAAAATTTAATGGCGATGATTTATATGTTATAAATTTTAGAAACATTTTTATGGCAAAAATGCTTCAAATAAAGCCTAATGGAAATTTTTTTATAAAAAGTTTAAATCCTGCATTTGATAGTTTTGAAATTACAGAAGAAACACAAGAGTTTTTTGATGTAGTAGGCAGGGTTGTAAAAACAATATCTTAATATAATTTTAAAGTGTTCGTTAATATGTTTAAGGTTAAAAAGTGTAATAATTTAAGTTTAAAACAAAAAAATCATATAAACTAAATGTTCGTTAATATGCCACTTAATCTATAAATATTAAAATATCACAACTATATAACTACTAAAATGAGTTTATTTATACTTAAAATGCCATAATTAGCGTAGTTTCAAGTTATAAAGTTACATTTTAAGAAATCATAAAATTATAAAAACAGCACCTAAAACTCATATCTTTAATAAAATCTTAAAAATACAACCCAACTAATAGCAAATTTTTTGAACTTTTTAAAATTTAACCAAAACTACTTCAAAGCACGATAATATAGTAGTTTTGAAAAGTTATAATGAGATTTTTTGAAGTTAATTTGTAGTTTTTGAAGCCATTTTGAAGCGTTTTGAAGTTATTTTGAACTAAACCAATTTTAGCAAAAAATACAAAAAATGCCTAAATTCGTATTTTAAGTTCTCATTTTTTACCTTTTCACATTTCAACTCAAACCCCCACACAATCGCCATTTATAACCCTTTTTCCCACTTTTCCACTTTTTACCTTTTGCCTAACATCTATCATAAGCTAAAAATAAAAAACTAATGATTATAAAATTTATTGCAGTAAATTTAGCAATAAGTTTAAAAATAGAGTTTTGTTATAGATTTTTGTTACAGTAAAATTCTAGCAAAGTTTTAGAAGTTTAAAAACTAATAGTTTC
>JALFKC010000043.1 GCA_022775765.1 Campylobacter sp.
CTCATCAAGGGCTATTTTAACTAAGTCTAAGTATTGGCTTCATATATAGCTTTTAGCTCATTAGCTATTTTCTTTTTATCTTTATATTCTATGTATTTAAGGGAATTCTAATTTTTACTTCGCTAAAGCTCGTAACAGCAAGCAAAAGCCACTCTTTTGCTTTATCAAATACTCTTTCAGTCATATTAGATATTGTTTGTTCTGATAATTCAAAGCCATAAAGGTGTTCTAAATGTGATTTTATATCTCTAACATGAAAATAGCCTTAAATGTCTATTTGAACTTTTAGCATAATTTGGGATATCTACTAAATCATCTGTGCCATTTAACACTAGTTCTATTTTTTTAACTAATTTGGGGTTAAATGAGCCATCTCTATCTCTTGGGATATCTACTAAGATCTCTCCATGGTTTGTTTTTAGAGTTTTAGTATTATAGCCATTTCTATAGTTTGATTATCTGATACTTTATATTTATCATAATCTAAATGCTTTGCTATTTTAGCATTAGATGCTTCTTTTATAACATCTTTAAGAATATGTTTTAAATTATCCACAAAAGACTAAAGGAGTAATCTTTTTGCCATTAGCTAATCTTTTAGCCAACTCTTTTTTGTCTAGTAATGACATATGTAAATCCTTTATATGTTTAATTTTATAATTTTACTAAATTTCTATAATGTTTTAAGAAATTTATTTTATTAAAGGATTTATACAGTTTAGCTTACATTGCTGGCAATACTATCCTACGCCTAAAAGTCCGTTGCCTAACATCTCATTCTCGTAATCTTTAATCATAATAGGCCCTTTATTGTAGTCTCTTTTGTTTGGGCTTTTTAAGAATTATTTTGTTTGTTTAAATTTAAATTGTTATCTAAATTTGGAATTTTATTATTGATAATGCTTAAACTCTCACTAGAATTCAACTTTTTCCACCTTGAATTGTCAAGTCTATTCAGTGAGTCTTTGATATTTTTGTTATCATTGTTTGGCATAGTCTTGCCTTGATGTTTAAAACTCTCATTTTAACTACCTTTTGTTGATTTAAATTTGATTGATATTTTATCTGAGATTATCTTAATGTATTTTTAAGATTTACGAATTTGAGATTTGTTGTAAATTAATATATAGCAATAAGATAGTAAAAATAATCACTGCAATGACACTTAAACTAATATTAATTACAACTATATCTTATCTTTATAAATATTATTGCTTGTTTTAATTTACTTCTCTTCAATCTCAATATACCCCAATTCAACTAGTTTTTTGTAAATTTCTTTGATAATTGGGCTTCCAGCACTTCCGCCGCCCCCTCCGTGTTCTACAAGCACTACAACTGCGTATTTTGGGGCATTAAATGGGCCGTATGAAGTTAGCCACGCGTGTGAGCGGTGATAATACTCCATATCCTTTTCTTTCATTCTAACGATCTCATTTTGTGGAATTCCCACGACTTGGGCGGTGCCCGTTTTGGCCGCAATCTCAACGACGCTATCTTTTAAAAGACGATATGCCGTGCCTTTTGGGTGGTTTGCCACTTCATACATTCCTTTTCTTATGTATGGAAGCATACTCTTTTCAAATGGGGTAAAAATCTCAAAATTCTCAAATTTCACATCCTCACCATCTACACTTTTTAAAAAATGCGGTGTAATGCCCTTGCCACTAGCTATCTCAGCGGTGTGTTTTGCCATCTGCATAGGCGTAACTAGCACATTTCCCTGCCCGATTGAGGCATTAACAGTCTCACCCATATACCACGGCTGGCCAAATTTAGCCATCTTCCACTCTTTATCAGGTATAGTGCCAACAAACTCATTTGGCAAATCAATGCCAGTTTTCTTGCCAAATCCATAATTTCTCAAAATTTTAGCCATAAAATCGATGCCGATCTCTAAACTTCCCTCATAAAAATAAACATCACAACTCTCTCTTATCGCACCAACTAAATCCATATTGCCGTGTCCCCACGCTTTCCAGCAACGAAAATTTCTACCGCCAAGCTCGATTTTGCCACTACAATAATAGCTCTTGTCAAGGCCGATTTTGCCACTGCTTAGAAACGCTAGCCCCACGCCCATTTTGATAACAGAACCAGGGGGATAAAGTCCGTTGATGAGCTTGTTGGTAAATGGATGGTCTAAGTCGTTGATGATAGCATTCCACTGTGAGCTTGAAATCCCTGTAACAAATGGATTTAGGTCATACTCTGGGAAGCTTCCAGCCGCCAAAACCGCCCCATCATCTACATCCATCACCACAACCGCTCCAGCCTTATCTTTAAAAAGCTCAGTTATAAACTCTTGAAGCTCCATATCAATCGTTAAAGAGATATCGCTACTTTGGGGTTTGGTGTATGAAACCTCTTCTACGACTCTATTTAGGGCGGTGACTTTGGTTTTTCTCTCGCCAATCTCACCTTGCAAAATGGTGTTATAGTATCTCTCGATTCCACTTCTGCCGACAAAATTTGTAATTTTTGTGGTTGGGTCGTTTTGGATATCTTGAGAGTTTGCTCTGCCAACATAGCCAATAATGTGTGAAGCTAAAGATTCATATGGATAATAACGCATTGAGGCTGGCGATAGGGATAAATTCTCGCTTAAATTTAGAAGTGAAAAATATGGCAAAACCTCAGAATAGTCCAAAAAATCTATAACTTTTATAAATTCGTGGTTATAAAATGAGTTTTGTCTTTTGTATTCTTTGTAAATTTCATCAGGATTACTCATTGGAAAAGGGAAAAACTTAAAAATTCTCTCAACCTCATCTGTAAGCTTCTCATCACTTAAATGTGGGGCAATAGAGATAGAAAATCCAAGCTTGTTGATGGCAACTGGACGATTTTTACTATCGGTGATTTGGCCTCTAGTTGGTGGTAAAAGCTCGGTTTTAACGGCATTTGTAAGAGCTTTTTCTTCAAAATACTTGTTTGAGACAATCGCTAAATCATATACCCTAAACAGCAAAACTCCCCAAACTAAAATAACCAAAAAAACGATAAATTTAAGTCTCATATTATTGTCTTTGACCTAAAAAATACAAACGCACAAGCAAACTCAACCAAAATATAAACCAAATACTCAATCCCAAAGTGCATATAAATTTCGTCGTCAAAATATGAAAGTAGATTGCTTATCAAAAATGTCGCAATGTAGGCGTATGCGATGGTTAAAAAGAGTAGTAAATTTATAAATTTGACATTGTAGGCTATCCATTTGAATATAAAAACGCAGTATATCACAAACGCGATCGCCTCAGAAAATAGCTCAAAGCCGTGCATTTGCGAACAAAATATCAGCATTACAATACAAAAAAACCACTCAAAACCAAAGCTTGTAAAAGTTCTATCGTGTTCGTAAGTTATAAAAAGTGTGACACAAAATATAAACGCAAATCCAGGTGGCACAACTTGCAAAGTCGATGAAAATACCTGATAAATCACAAAAAATAGCACAAAAAATGTGTATTTTAGAATTTGTAAATGAGTGCTATTTCGTTGCATATTGGAAAATTTTTGCATTTTATACAGTCCGCCCAGATTTTTTGAGATGGAATGTCTGCTTTGTTAATAACCCTAAAACCTAATTTTTCAAAAAAACTCTGCTTATAGGTTAGCGTAAAAACTTCGCTCACACCATAACTCTTTGCCTCCTTTAAAAGCTCTTTTATTAGAGTGCTACCTATGCCTTGATTGCGGTAATTTGGGCTTGTAATCAGGCTTCTAATCTCGGCTAAATTTGATGAATGAAAGTGAAGCGAACAGTAGCCTACTAAGCTTAAAGTGTCAAATCTAGCTAAATTTGATGAATTTCTGAGCGGATTTGCATCTGAATTTTGATTTGAGATTTTAGTTGAAACTGCACTAGTATCAGAGTTTTTGTCTAAATTTTGACTTAAATTCTCATCAAAATTTCCATCACCAAAAGCAGCAATATAAGATCTGATATTTTGAGCAATCTCATCATCGTTTCTATGCAAAATCACGCCATTTTTTACTTCATCTCTCACCAACTCTTGCATAGATTTGATATCGCAAAGAAGGGGCTTTTTATAGAGTATCATTGGCCAAAAACCGCCGTTATTATGTTTTGTCTTAGTTCATCAATGCCACTATTTTTAAGCGTTGAGACAATCACCGCGCCTTTGTCGTAGTTTAGAAGTTTGGCTTTTTGGCTTTGATTGATTTTATCTGATTTGGTATAAACCCTAAGAAGTTTTTGGTCTGGTCTTATAAATGAGTTTATATATGAGTTTAAGTTCTCATCGCTCTCAAGGTCAAAATGCCTTGAATCAGCCAAATGGACAAAAAGTCTGATATTTTGTCTTTTTTTTAGAAACTCATCTAGGTTTTTTTGCCACTCATCTTGCATAGTTTTTGAGACTTTTGCATAGCCAAAACCTGGCAAATCTACGAAAATTAGGCTAAACTCATCCTCATCCTTGCATATTATTTCAAAGAAATTTATAAGTCTAGTTTTGCCAGGCGTTTGGCTTGATTTGGCTAAATTTTTCCTTTTGACAAGAGCATTAATTAGGCTACTTTTGCCAACATTTGACCTACCTAAAAACGCTATCTCGCTAAGGCTATGAGTTGGCGAGTTTTTAATACCTGTAGCTGAGATGAGAAATTTAGCCTCTTTAATCTCTATCAATTTTTATCCTCAATTTGGAAAATTAATTTAGCTGGCGTTTTTTTGTCTTTTCCACTAAATACTCTATAAGTTCCACTGTTTTGATCGACTGTAATCTTATACCCATGAACTTGTTTATTGGTTTCTACTTCGTGCAAATACGCATTACCCGTAAGAGTATAAAAGTTGGTTTTTGGCTCATAAGTTAGCTCATCACCCTTGCCATCATAGTGCTTTTCATTCAAAATAATCTTAAATCTAGCATTGCCTGTGGCGATATATTTGGTAGGGTTTTTATCTTGGTCAAAATATATAGTAAGTTTATCAGACTTAAGATTATCATATTCGCCTTTTTGCACATCAACATTGCCTGTTAAAATAGTCTCTAATTTTACTTCATCAGCATAAAAATCATCAGCAGTTACTACAATCTCTTCAGCAAAAATAGTCGAAAAAGCCAAAATAGCGATAACTGCTACTCTTTTAATTGATACCATGCACTAATTCCTTTGGAAAATGTCTGTTTTTTTGAAATGTCGTATTTTATCCAACTTCCTTTAACCAAATTTATATCTTGCGATAAAATATATGGTGTATTGCTAGTTAGAGTATTAGCCTTTGAATCGTAGATAATCTCATCTGAAACATATACCATATCATCGCTATTTATATAAGTAGCGTCATCTAAAAGTGTAAGAATGTCGCCTTTGTAGATAGCTTTGTTGGCTATTATGGTTGAGTTTACATCATCAATCCTATCAGCTTTTACTTCATAAAATTCATCGTGAGTTTTGTAGCGAGTGCCACTAGTAGCAGTAGTTTTGACACTTATAACGCTTGAGTTGATATCATAATCAACTATGCCACCCATCTGCATATTTGCTACGCTTAAATTTTCATCAAAAAACTCATTGATATATGGCGTTTGCACCGTCAAAAAAGCTATAGTCACAATAAAAAAGGCTATCAACCCATAAAAAAACTTTACAGCCATTTTTTGAGCCACTCATCTTTTTGGCCGTTTTTTTCTACTATAATCTCTATCATCTCTCTAACTGCCCCATCACCACCATTTTTGCTTAAGGTGATATCAGCCTTTACAAGTTCAAGTGCATTTTTTGGCTTAAAACTAAGTCCTACACTTTTTAAAAGCTTTATATCATTATAATCATCCCCAATAGCCGCGGCTTGAGAGAGATTTAATCCTTCAAGAGTTAGGATTTCATTGGCGACTTTGAGCTTATCTTTTACCCCTTGAAAAAGATAGTTTATTTTAAGTTCATCTGCTCTTTTTTTAACTAAATTTGAGGTTTTGCCTGTGATAATGGCTACTTTTTTGCCAAGTTTAATCCACTGCTCTATCCCAAAACCATCTTTGACGCTAAATTTTTTAAGCTCTTCGCCACCATTTGCATAGTAAAGCCCACCATCAGTTAGACACCCATCAACATCCAAAAATATTATCTCTATCATAAAACACCCTTTGTGCTTGGAATACCAACTATTCGCTCGTTTTTGGCAACTGCCCTTCTAAAAGCTACAGCAAAAGATTTAAAAACCGCTTCAGCTATGTGGTGATTATTTTTGCCACGAAGCATATTGATATGAAGAGTTAATCCCGCATTAAATGCCAAAGCCCTAAAAAACTCCTCAACAAGTTCACTATCAAACTCACCTATTTTGCCATTTAAGCCAGTATCAAAAACCAAAAATGGCCTATTTGAAAGGTCAATCGCACACTCAACTGCTGCTTCATCCATCACAACTACACTATTAGCATATCTCTCAACGCCTTGAAGTGGGAAAATTGCGTCCTTTATCGCCATACCCAAAACTATTCCGGTATCTTCTACTGTGTGGTGAAAATCCACTTCCAAATCACCTTTAACACTTAAGTTTATATCCATTAACGAATGCTTAGTAAGAGCTTCAAGCATATGGTTAAAAAATCCTATGCCAGTTTTTATACTACCTATGCCACTTCCATAAACTTCAAGCTCTAAGCTAATATCTGTCTCTTTTGTCTTTCTTGATATCATCTTAATCCCTAACTATAAAGGCCCCACTAAAGTGCTGCATATCTATGAAATCCCTTGCTTCAGCCTCACTTCTAAATCCCGTCAAAAATACTCTGTGAATCGGTTCTCCATCAAGAGTATAACTTCTAACAACCGTGCTGTAGCCTTTGAAATTACTAAACTGCTCTTTGTATGTTATAGCACCATTTATGTTTCTAAACGCACCAATTTGCACCATAAAATTTCCACCTACAAAAACACTACTTGTGCTACCACTTGAACTAGTTTTTGAGATAGCATTTTTATCAAAGCTAACAACTTCTATCCTAACAGGTGCAGTTCCAGTCGCACTTACGCCAAGCTTATCGGCTGCGGCTTTGCTTAGGTCAATTATTCGCCCACTTACAAATGGTCCCCTATCATTTATACGCACAACTTCGCTTCTGCCGTTTTTTAAATTTACAACCTTTACCATCGTATTCATAGGGTATGTTTTATGAGCTGCTGTCATCGCTCTCATATTGTAGGTTTCACCATTTGATGTCTTTTTGCCGTGAAATCCAGGCCCATACCAGCTGGCTATACCTTTTTGACTATCTCCAACTGAAACTTTTTGTGGATAGTAAGTTTTACCATTTACTTTATATGGTCTCATAGTCGCTGGGGTGCTTTTTTTGGGTGTGCCATAATTAGAGCTTTTGCTAGAACACCCTGCTAAAAACAGAGCAAACAAAGCTATCAAACCTAGACACACAAATGTCTTAGAAATTTTATGGTATAACAATTACTTCTCCTACTTTTATTTTTGAGCTTTTTAAATCATTTGTGCTTACTATCTCTTTTAATTCTACATTAAATTTAGCCGAAATGCCGTGTAATGTGTCACCTTTTTGGACTTTGTATTTTCTTAAAGTATTGCTAAGTTCGTCTTTTGCAACGACTGTATGTTTTTTGAAATTTAGGCTTTTAGCATAGGCATTTAGTTTGTTTTGTGGAATATAAAAGTAGTAATTTCCCTCGCCATTTGGCACTACGCCTTTTGTGATATGAAGATTGTATTTTTTCATATCTTCTAAATTTACACCGATATTTTTGCTTACATCGCTAAGTTTAGTGCCTGAATTAACTGAAATTTTTGCAAATTTCATACGATTTTTTTGTAAATTTTCGCTGTTTATCATATCATTTTCTTTTGAAATGATAGAGAGTTTGATGATGTTTTTGATGAAATTTTTGGTCTCTTTTGGCACATGTGGACTAGCTAAAAGTGAAGATAAATCATCGCTACCTGTATTTTTAATCGCCTTGTTAATACAGCCTTGACCGCAATTATATGCCATCAATGAAATATACCATTTATCAAAGCTATAGCCATTTTTAAGATAGTCAATATATCTAAAAGCTGCGTCAGTTGAAGCAAATGGGTCTCTTCTTTCATCTATGTATTCATTGACTGTAAGCCCAAAAACTTTAGCTGTTTTAGGCATAATCTGCCACATTCCAGCTGCTTTTTTATGAGATGTTACACTATTTTTAAGGCGTGACTCTGTCATCGCTAAATAGAGCAAAAACTCAGGGGCATCTATAGCTTCAATCTCATCAAGTATCATATTTATGTGAAATGATCTATTATCCACCATATCTTTAAATGACGCTATGTCTTTTTCATCAATGCTATTTTTGATGGTTTTTATAGTTTTGAGATTGCTCTCGCTATGTTTTATGTCAAATTCTTTCAATACCTCTTTGCTTATGCTATCTGCAAACATAACCCCTGCAAATAGACACAAAGTAAGTAAATATCTTAGTATATTAGTCATAACTAAACTCCAAATAGTTTTTGTGCGTTATCCGTAGTAATTTTACACACTTCTCCTACTTCTAAATTTAAAATTTCAGCCATCTTTTGGGCTACCAAAGTAGTATAAGACGGTTCGTTTCTCTTGCCTCTATATGGTGTGGGGGCAAGATATGGTGCGTCTGTTTCGATTAGAAGCTTTGAAAGTGGAATTTTTGGTAAAATTTCAACTAAATTCTTAGCGTTTTTAAAGGTCAAAACGCCACCAATTCCATAATAAAAGCCCAAATCCGCAAGCTCAAGCAAAAGCTCACTCGCATTAAAACAGTGCAAAACTCCGCCAACTAAATCTTTCGCGTGCAGTTTTAAGATATCAAAACTATCTTGATTAGCCTCTCTAATATGAACGATTAGAGGCTTTTTAAGCTCTTTTGCAAGATCAATTTGAGCTAAAAAAACTCTTTTTTGAAGCTCTTTATTTTCATCTTGCTCTTCTTTGGTCTTAAAATCATCTTTTAGTCTATAATAATCCAAACCACACTCACCAACCGCTACACATTTGTCATCTTTGGCAAATTCCCTAAGTATTTTTTCGTCATATTCATCTATATTATATGGATGAACTCCAACTGCAAAATAGATAAATTCGTGTGAATTTGCTATCTCTCTGGCTTTTTTGAGATCTACAGTGCTAGCTCCAGGAATTATCACTTTTTTAACACCACACTCATTTGCTCTTAAAAGCACACTCTCTAAGTCGTCATCAAAACTTTTCTCATCTAAATGACAATGCGTATCTATAATCATAACTTTTTATCCTAACTTTTTTTTGTAAATTCAAGCTTAAAATTTGTTAAATTCCAAGAAAGTTTTTTAAAATTTGCTAAATTTTCTCAATTTTCTAGCAATTTTTTAGCAAACATAGTCGCCTCTTCAGTTATCACCTCACCACTTATCATCCTAGCCAACTCTTTAATTTTTTCATCTTTACTTAGAGTTTTTATAGTTGATTTGCCATCAAATTTTTGCACTAAATAGTGGGTTTTGGCCTTTGAGCTGAGTTGTGGCTGATGAGAGATAGCAAAAATTTGGTAATATTTAGAGATTTCACTCAAAACATTTGCTATACTCATCGCCTCTTTTCCACTTAAATTTGAATCAATCTCATCGATTAATATCACGCCCATTCCCTGCCCTGTAACACTCGCTCGCGTTGCGAGATAAGCAAGCCTTAGGCGGTTTAGCTCGCCCGAGCTTAGAGATTTAATCTCTGTATTATTAACTCTTAAAATCAGCTCATCAGTACCATTTTTGTTAAGCTGGGTTTCTAGCAAAACAAGTGAAATCTCACTCATATAGAGCTTTTTAGTGTATGAATTTAGCAAATTTTCAAGTGGCTTTAGTGCAAATTTTCTACTTTTATTGATAGTTGTAGCTAAGCTTAATAGCTCTTTTTCAAGGGCATTTTTCTCTTTAATCAGATGGTCTTTTTCAAAGCTTAAATTTTCATATCTTTGAAGTTCAGCTTTTTTATTTGCTAGTTCATCAAGGCACTCTTTTATCCCACCGTACCGCATAACTAGCGAGTTTAGGGCCTCTATCCTATCTAAGATTTTCTCAGCATCAATCTCATCAAGTTCATCTAAATTTAGCCCCTCTTGCCTAACTCTAAGCTCATTCATCGCGTCTTCAAAAAAGCTACTATCCATATCGCTTACTCTTAGAGCTTCTACCACAGCAGTTTCGCACTCAAATACCGTGCTTGCTACCTGCCACGCAGATTCGATTTTGTCTTTTTTACTTAGGCGTTTTTTTAGCTCCATCAACTCTTCAAACTCGCCAATTTTAGGTGAGATTTTCTCTATCTTGTCAATCTCAAATTTGGTAAATTCTCTAAGTTCAGCGACTCTACTCTCTTCATCTTTGATTTTTTCTATCTCTTTGTTTAATTCACAAAATCTCAAAAATTCATCTTGCATAGATTTTAGATTTGATTTGTGAGATTTATCTTTGATACTTTCATCCAAAAGCTCTAAAATTTCGCCAAATTCATCCTGTGATGAAGTGTTTAAATGCAAAATATAGCTCTTTGAGATTTCGATTAGATTTTTTTTGGAAATCATCTGATTATTGATAAAATATCTTGTATTTTTATCTTTTAAAAGCTTAAAAGTATTTACCTCTTCACAAGAGATTCCAAACTCGCTAAATTTCTCAAAACTAACCCCATCGATATCGGTCTCAACCACCCCTGCACTCGGCACTCCCAGTCCAAAAACGCTAAGCAAATTTCTCATAAACACGGACTTTCCTGCCCCACTAACCCCAGTAATCACACTAAGTCCAGCGTTTAGGCTAAGTTCAATATCACTTAGCAAAATATCATCTTTTATTAGAACTCTACTAATCATTTTAATTCCTATATTGTCCCCAGTTTAGTTTTCGTTTTAATACATCAAAGTAGTTATGTTTTGGATTTTTGATTAAATTTAATCTCTCATCACAAAGCCCTATGCTTACCATATCATACTCATTTAGGCTAAAAATATCTTGTCCATCTATTATTATACATAAATTCTCAGCTCTTCTAAAACTAATCTCAAATCCCCTAGGCAGCACAATAGGGCGTTGGGTTAGGCTGTGTGAGCAAATTGGCGTTACGCAAAAAACTTCACTTGTTGGATGAATTATAGGCCCATTTGCACTCATATTATAAGCAGTTGAGCCAGATGGCGAACTTATTATCACACCATCGCCTATGTAGGTGTTAAAATACTCATCATTTAAATACGCATCGATATTTGACATATTCACCACATCTTTTCTTGTAACTACAAAGTCATTGAAGGCAAATTTAGTCTCATTAACATATCCTTTAACAAGCGAAATTTTAAGAGTTTTAGGATTTTCAACTATAAATTTACCATCCAAAAAATCTTTAAAAAACTCATCAAATTTATCAAGCTCAATATCAGTTAAAAAGCCTAAATTTCCAGCATTTACGCCCATTACAAAAGCGTCTTTGCCAATTAGATTTCTACAAATTCCAATCAAAGTCCCATCCCCACCAAGACTAATAAAAATATTAGTTTGTTCTAGAATTTCAGATAAAATTTGCTCTTTTTTTGTAGAGTTTTCAAACTCATCATTATAGATTATCAGCGGTTTTATCCCAAAATTTATCAAAATTTGAGATATTTTTTTGACATTATTATTTGGTTTTGCAATGATTGCTACGATTTTTGGACTACTTTTTAAACTTTTCATTTGCATATTATATAAAAATTATCTTTGTAAAAGCAAAATTTATGTATAATGAAAGCTAAAATTTCAAAAAGGAATAATATTGCGAAGTCATTATTGCACAGATATTTCAAAAAATGATATTGGAAGCAAGGTTACAGTGTGTGGTTGGGTTAATTCCTATAGAGACCACGGCGGGGTTATTTTCATAGACTTAAGAGATAGAAGCGGGTTAGTTCAACTCGTTTGTGACCCAAAAGATTCTCAGAGTTCATACGAGATTGCAAACAAGGCAAGAAATGAGTTTGTTCTAAAAGCTACTGGCAAGGTTAGGGCTAGAGGCGAAGGCCTAGTCAATCCAAAGCTTAAGACTGGTGAAATCGAGATAGTAGTTGATGAATTAATCATAGAAAACGAAAGCAAGGCTTTGCCTTTTGTAATAGGCGATCAAAGCGTAGGCGAAGAAACAAGGCTAAAATATAGATTTATCGACCTTAGAAATAAAGAGCTTTTTGATAAATTTGCACTTCGTTCAAAAGCTGCAATTACCACAAGAAATACCCTTGATAGGCTTGGATTTGTAGAGGTTGAAACCCCTATTTTAACCCGTGCGACACCTGAGGGTGCAAGGGATTATCTAGTGCCTAGTAGGGTTAGCAAAGGGCAATTTTACGCTCTACCTCAAAGCCCACAACTTTTCAAACAACTTCTAATGTGTAGTGGATTTGATAAGTATTTTCAAATAGCAAAGTGCTTCAGAGATGAAGATCTTAGAGCCGATAGACAGCCTGAGTTTACCCAAATCGACATTGAGATGAGTTTTGTGGACGAAGAGGGCGTGATGAAAGTTGCTGAAGAGGTGCTTAAGGATATATTTAAAGTATGCGGTCACGATATCAAAACCCCATTTATGAGAATGACTTACAAGGAGGCCACAGAAAGATATGGAAGCGATAAGCCTGACCTTAGATTTGATATGCCTTTAGTAGATGTGGCTGATATTTTTGAGAGATCAAGCAACAAAATTTTTAGCGAACCAGCAAAAGATAGAAAGAAAAATAGAGTCAAAGCTATCCGCGTTCCAAATGGCGATAATATTTTTAGCAAAAGACAGATGCAAAGATTTGAAGAGTATGTGCGTGGATTTGGTGCAAAAGGGCTAGCATTTTTCCAAGTCAAAGAAGATGGTTTAAAAGGGCCTTTGGTTAAGTTTTTTGAGCAGAGTGACCTTGATGAAATCATCGCAAGGTGTGAACTAAAAGTCGGTGATGTGGTGTTTTTTGGTGTAGGGTCTAAAAAAATTGTGCTTGATTATATGGGTAGATTTAGACTGTTTTTAGCAAACGAAATGGATATCGTTGATAAAAACGCACTTAAGTTTTTGTGGGTTGTGGATTTTCCTATGTTTGAAGAAAATGATGATGGCTCGTATTCAGCAATGCACCACCCTTTTACTATGCCAAACAATGTGGATGATGAGATTGATGAGATCACATCAAATGCCTATGATGTCGTACTTAATGGCATAGAGTTAGGCGGTGGAAGTATAAGAATTCACAAATCAGACATTCAACAAAAAGTATTTAAACTTCTAAATATAGAACCAGACGAACAAAGAGAGAAATTTGGCTTTTTGCTTGACGCATTAAGCTTTGGTGCACCACCACACGGCGGTATTGCAATTGGCTTTGATAGGCTTATAATGTTAGTTACCAAATCAAATAGCATTAGAGATGTCATAGCATTCCCTAAAACTCAAAAAGCACAATGTCCGCTTACAAAAGCTCCTAGTGCAGTAAGCAATGAACAGCTCAAAGAACTTGGTATCAAATTAAGACAAAAGGAGGATAAGTGAAAAGTTTATTTTTAATCATAGGAGCCCCAGGTAGCGGCAAAACCACAGACGCTACTTTGATAGCTCAATCAAATCAAAGCGTAGTGCATTTTTCAACTGGCGATTTGCTAAGGGCAGAGGTAGCAAGCGGTAGCGAACTTGGCAAACAGATAGATAGCTTTGTTTCAAAAGGCAATCTTGTCCCACTTGAAATCGTTATTGATACCATCGTAAATGCCATCAAAAGCTCAGAAAAAGACTATGTATTAATAGATGGATATCCTAGAAGCACAGAGCAGATGAACGAACTTGATAGGGTTATAAATACCGATGGCACCATCAAACTTGTTAAGGTTATAGAGGTTGAAGTTAGCAAAGAAGTAGCCAAAGATAGAGTCCTTGGTAGAGCTAGAGGGGCTGATGATAATGAAGAAGTTTGTGAAAATAGAATGAAAGTTTACCTTGAACCGCTTGAAGAGATAAGAAAATTTTATAAAGATAAGAAAATTTATGAAATTGTAAATGGCGAAAGAACTATCGAAGAGATAGTTACAGATATCAATGAAATTATAATAAATACAATAATAAAGGATAGCTAATGAATTTAACAAAAATCAAACCATATGAAAATATAGAAAAAATTAATGCTGTAATTGAAATTCCTTATGGCTCAAATATCAAATACGAAATCGACAAAGAAAGTGGAGCAGTTTTTGTAGATAGAGTGTTATATTCAGCAATGTTTTACCCTGCAAATTATGGCTTTGTTCCAAATACCTTAGCTGATGATGGCGACCCTGTGGATATACTAGTTCTTAATGGATACCCTTTGGTAGCTGGAAGCGTGATACCTTGTAGGCTAGTAGGCGTGCTAATTATGGAAGATGAATCTGGCAAAGACGAAAAACTCTTAGCAGTGCCAGTTAGTAAGATAGACCCTAGATATGATGAGATTAAAACCTACAAAGACTTGCCATCTGCAACTTTGGATAAGATCAAAAACTTCTTTGAAACCTACAAAATTTTAGAACCAAACAAATGGGTAAAAGTCAAAGATTTTGAAAGCAAAGAAAAAGCTATAGAAATTTTAGAAACTTCAGTTAAAAATTATAAATAATTTATTTATTTGATTTGCGAATTTTGATAAATTTTGCAAATCAAATTTTATAATCTACAAAATATCTATCTGTTTAATCCCGAAAATTTAGTAGTAAGACTATATTAATTTCAAATAATTTAATAAATTATCACTAATTAAATATAGATAATTTAATATTTTGTTTTAACAAAACTCATCTACCAACCAATTCAATAGCAAAAACTTGCATATTTTAAAAAATAGAAATTTAATCTCTAACAATAATATATAAATTATTAATAGCTCTATAATAATGAGTTTGCTAATTTTTTTAATTAAAGTTCGATATAGCTTAAGTGAATTTTTTACTTCGCTCACAACTTTTCAAAAACTCTTGTGTATTTAATAAGATTGGTTTTATCATATATTTTGATACGGCATTAAACTTATACTTATAGTATTTTATAAGGCTAAAATATGACAAAATACAGATAAATTTATCTATTTTGATCTCTTTTATTTTACTTAAATAAAGTTTAGCCTAGTCTTTTATTTAAAAATAATTTAGCCACGCTACTGTTTTAATAAACCAGCCTTAAGTGTGGATTAATATAGAAACCACCCCCAATTTTGTCTTTTCTGGTTTTACACAAATCTCAGCTTTGTCGTCGCATACGCTTGACTTCGTCAGAGCGTTTCACTCATTTTCTAAAGAAATGTCTGACTTCGTCAGAGCGTTTCACTCATTTTCTAAAGAAATGTCTGACTTCGTCAGAGCGTTTCACTCATTTT
>JALFKC010000045.1 GCA_022775765.1 Campylobacter sp.
TAAATGAGCTTTTAAACTCAGCAAATGAGATAAGGCAAAAAATTTGTGGGGATAAATTTAATCTGTGTTCTATCATCAATGTCAAATCTGGCAAATGTGCCGAAGACTGCAAATACTGTGCTCAATCCGCCCACTACCAAAGTGGGTGTGAAAGCTACTCTATGCTTAATGCTGATGAAGTGCTTAAAATGGCACTAGAAAATGAGAGCTCTGGCGTTCATAGATTTTCTTTGGTCTCTAGTGGAAAAGGGCTAAAATTTGAGAGTAAAGATATGCAAAAATCCTGTGAAATTTATGATGAGCTTAAAAGAAAAACCAAACTTCATCTATGCGCCTCGTTTGGAATCTCATCCAAAAGCACACTTTTGGCTCTCAAAAAAAGTGGCGTTAAAACCTACCATCACAACCTCGAAACTTCAAGGCGATTTTTCCCGCAAATTTGCACAACCCACAGCTATGATGACCGCATTAATACTATCAAAGACGCCATTAGTGTGGGGCTTGATGTGTGTAGCGGTGGGATATTTGGGCTTGGTGAAGATCTAGGTGATAGAATAGATATGGCGTTTGATCTTAGAGCCCTTGGCGTAACATCTGTGCCTATTAATATCCTAACACCCATCAAAGGCACCCCACTTGAAAATATGAGCTCACTAAGTGAGGCTGAAATTTTACGCTCTATTGCGATATATAGATTTATTTTGCCTAATGCTTATTTAAGATTTGCAGGTGGTAGAAACAATCTCAAATCAAGCGTAAAAACCGCTATGCATTCAGGTATCAACTCAGCCCTAACAGGGAATTTTCTAACTACCACAGGCGATACAATTAGCTCAGACAAAAATATGATAAAAGAGTGTGGATTTAATCTACCAACTCAAGCATTTTGATATTTTGATAGTTTAAATTCATAAATTTATGATTTAAACTTTTTACTTTGATTTAATACTTTACTTATTCACATTTAAATTTATAATAAGTGAATAAACATAAAAAATGTGAATAAGTTATTTTAAATTTACGCACTAAATATAAACTATTCTAAGCTATTCGTGTAAAATCGTATCTGTTTTGTGGCTAACTATATTAAAATCTAAATTTAGCCATATTTTAATCTGTAAATCGCATAAAAACTAAATTGATATAATTAGATAAATTTGCACTCATATTAGAGCAAATATACAAATTATCCTTGAAATCATAAACTCACAAAACAGCTCACAGCTATCTATTTTAGATAACTTAACAGCCATTTAGTTTTGCAAAGAGTATTTGCAAAAAATTTTATCAAGTATCAAAATAATCATATAAATTATTTAAATTTTATAATTAATTTATTAATCATCTACTATCTCATCAGCTCTTTTAAGTGAGTTTATTCCGTGTTTTTTAAAAATATCCGCAAACGCCCTATCAGCCATCATAGCCTTTGAATTTGGCGAATAAAAAAGCGATTTGGGGATATTTTCTTCGCTTAGAAAATTTTGACAAGTTACGCTAATAAAATTTATCCCAAGCTCTTTTTTGTCATCAACCTCTTTAAAAAGCTCAGCTACTATTTTTGTGAGATTTTGGCTACAAAATGGCTCATGTAGGGTTTTGGATTTGGTTTTAACCACTCTATTTTCATATCTAAATTTAATCTCAAAAGTTTGGGGGTGAAGCGAGGTTTTATACACATCAAAACTTAGATATCTACATATCACCAAAAAACGTCTTTTTATCTCATCTCTATCCAAAACACCATTAAAGGTTCTAGAAAACCCTAAGCTTTTTCGTTTTTTTGATAGATTTAACTCTTTAGTTGGGGTGCCAATAAGAGAGTTGTAAATTTTCACCCCACTTTTGCCAAAATTCTCAAAGATAAACTTCGAATCAATTGCGTCGTTGATTGTGTAAATTCCATTTTTATTAAGCTTAGCTACCATCTTTTTGCCAATTCCTGGAAATTTAGCTACATTTATCAGCCCAAATTTAGCCCTAATTTCGCTATTTTGCGTAAGCATTATCCCAAATGGTTTTGCCATATCGGTGCTAAATTTAGCCATGTATTTATTTTGGCTTATTCCAATGCTTGCAGGAAGCCCTATTTCATTTAAAATTCTACTTTGCAAAATTTTAGCAAACTCTAGTGGGCTATTTTCCCACTTGATGCCAGTTAAATCCACGAAAAACTCATCTATACTAAACTGCTCAATTGACGGCGTATAAGAGTAGATGATATTAAAAACATGCTTTGAAAGTTTGCGATAAAACGCGTGGTTAGCTTCAAGTATGATGAGATTTTTGCATAGGGCTTTAGCTTTAAAAAGGGGCATAGCTGAGCAAACCCCAAACTCCCTAGCTTTATAGCTCGCACTCAAAACCACATTGCCACTTTGTGCGTCGCCAAACTCATCTTTTTTATTCGCTCCAACCACGCAAACCGGGGAGTTTTTGAGCTCAGGCCTATCTATAATAGAGGCTGAGACAAAAAAGCTATCAAGGTCGATATGAAGTATCATTTAATGATATCAATGCCAAATCCACTCAGCCCAACATACTCTTTATCTTCGCTAGTTGTGAGAATTTTGATAGTTTTTATGCCAAGACCGAGCAAGATTTGAGCCCCAATGCCATAATCTTTAAACTCATAACTCTCATCTTTTGCGTGAGAGTTTAACATCAAAAGCACGCCACCATGTTCGTTTAAAAATCTCAAATCACTCATAAACTCAGCAAATTTATCAGAAATCAAAAACTCTTCATCGCTTAAAATTTTGTGAAATTTGACATTTGCTCTCTCTTTTAAATCTCCAAAAACATAGGCAGTGTGGTGGTGATTATTTAGATCTTTTATGCTGTAGGCTTTGGCTTTAAAGCCCGCAATATTCACGCTTTTTGGCCCATCAAGCGAAATTAGAGTTTCGTGTTCTAGGCGGTATTTGACAATCTGAGCTACTGAGATCATATTTAGTCCAAACTCTTTGCAAAACTTTTCTAAATCATCTCTTCTTGCCATATTTCCATCAGATTTAACAACTTCACAAATCACCGCACTTTGGGTAATTCCAGCGATTTTACAAAGATCTACTGAGCCCTCAGTGTGCCCTGTTCTAACTAACACACCACCATCTTTTGCAATTAGTGGGAAAATATGGCCCGGTCTTACAAAGTCATCTGGTGTAGAATTAGGATTATTCATAAGTCTTATTGTCATATCTCTTTCGTAAGCACTCACGCCTGTTTTGGCTGTTTTTGCGTCAATTGTCACAGTAAATGCTGTCTCGTGGCTAGATGTGTTTTTATCCACCATCAAATTTAGCTCAAGCTTTTTAGCGATATCTTTGTTTAATGCCACGCAAAGCACGCCTTTTGCGTGAGTGATGGCAAAATTTACCTTCTCTACATCACTAAACTCACCTGCAAAAACCAAATCTCCTTCGTTTTCTCTATCAGTGTCATCGACCATCACTATCATTTTGCCATTTTTTAGATCTTTAGCAGCTTGTTCTACGCTTACAAACATCAATTCTCCTTATAATTTTCTTTAATTTTTTTGTAAATTTCATCAAACGATGAGCCATTTATCCTTGTTTCGCCAATAGTTGTGATAAAGTTTGTATCACCAACCCATCTAGGAACTAGGTGATAATGCACATGCCATGCTATTCCAGCCCCACTAGCCTTGCCTAAATTCATACCGATATTTACACCGCTTGCGTTGATGGATTTTTTGAGAATTTCAACCCCTTTTCTAACCTCTAAACTCATCTCAAGCCACGCTTCATCGCTCAAACTTTCGATATTATCAATATGATCATAGGGCACAACCATAAAAGCCCCAGGACTATATGGGTATAAGTTCATTATCCCAAAGCAGTGTTTAGCCCTAAATAGAACTCTATTTTTCTCATCATCTTTAGGATTTTTGGCTGCTTGGCAAAATACGCATTCATCTGTTTTTTGGCTAAAATATCTACTTCGCCACGGTGCATAAAGATGATCCATTTAGTATCCTTTGATCTCTTTTAGTGCTTGTTTGACATCGCCTTGACGCATAAAAGTCTCGCCTATCAAAAACGCGTCCACGCCTATTTCACTTAAAGCTTTTAGATCATCTGAGGTTTTTAGCCCACTTTCTGCGACGATAATCTTGCCATTTGGGATAAGCGGGATTAACTCTTTTGAAAGCGACATATTCATACTAAAATCATCTAAATTTCTATGATTTATACCTATTATATCCGCTCCAACAAAAATTGCCTTTGTTAAGTCATCCTTGTCGTGGATTTCAACTAATGCGTCAAGCCCCAGATCAAGTGCGAAATTTAAAAACTCTTTAAGCTCATTTTTGCTCAAAACTTTTGCAATTAACAAAATAAAATCCGCCCCATAAATATAAGCTTGCAAAATTTGATATCTATCCACAATAAAATCTTTTCTAAGAAGTGGAATAGAGGTGTAGCGTCTAATGGCTGAGAGATATTCTAAATCTCCCAAAAAAAAGTGTGGTTCAGTTAAAATTGATAGTGCATTTGCACCACCATTTTGGTAGTTTATAGCTATATCTATTGGATCAAAATCCTCTCTTATCACACCCCTACTTGGGCTTGCCTTTTTAACTTCAGCTATGATTTTGATAGGATCATCACTGCTTTTTCTTAGGGCTGATTTAACCTCTCTTGGCGTAAATGGCACACTTGCAATACTTCTAGCTAACGTGTCAAATGGCACTTTGGATTTTGCGATCTCTAAATCTTTTTTGGTTTTTGCAACTATCTCATCAAGTATCATTCATTCTCCTTTTTTTAAACACTCATTTATAATCTTTATATGCTCTTTAATCTCGCTTGAGTTTTTAACAAACTCACTATCTATAGTCCCTATAATCTCACTAGCCATTTTACAATCATTTAGTTTAAAATATCCCCACGCAAGCGAATCGATATAATATGGATTAAACTCATCAAAGCTTAGGGCTTTTTCGACTAATTCTATGCCTTTTTTGATATCTATTTCGTGCTCAATCAAGAGATATCCATAGTAGTTATAATAAAGATCTACATTGACTTTATAGACAGATTTTTCGAAATTTTGTATAATCTCATCAAGCTGATATTTGGTGGCATTTTTACCATAAATTTCATATTCAAGCAATGCCACATTTGCCAAAAAAAACTCATCTTTGGTATTTTTGTAGCCTTTTTTGGCGACATTTAGAGCTCTTTCTGGTTCATTGATAGAGATTAGAATTTCAAGCGTAATATAGTCATTGATATTGTATCTCTCCATTATAGAAGCGGCCTTTTTGTATTCACCAATATTTATCATTAATTGGGCTAGTTTTGCCATATATTCGATATCTTTGGTGCTTTCATAAAGCAAAGTATAAGTTTTGCTAAGATTTTGCGTGTCATTAACATAAGCGTAAATATCTGCAAGCATTGAGAGGACTAATGGGCTATTTTCTTTTGAGTTTTTTTGGTGATTTTCAAGCACCAATTTAGCTTTTTGGATATCATCTAGCTCATTTACAGCGATTTTTGCCATCATCACCGCGTAGGCTTCTTTTGGTGAATTTTGATAGGCTTTTTCATAATTTTTATACGCTTCATCATAAAAGCCTAAATTTGTAAGCACATTTGCAAAAACAAAATAATTAGTATCGCTTGGATTTTTATAAAGCAAAAAACTCGCCCCAGTTAGTGCATTTTCTAGCTCATTATTTTCAGCACTATAGGCTGTATATGCAAGCAAAAAATCCTCATCATCCATCAATACCTTGATTCCCTCACTCATCAATTTTGGTAAATTTTCGTCTTTTTGCAAATAGCCTAAAATGCAGGCTTGACGCAGATAGGTTGGATTTAGAGTTTTTTTGTAAATATTATAATAGATCGAAATAGACTTGCTTGTATTACTCTCTTGCGTATCAAGGGCTTGCATTATCAAAAAATCATTCTCATTGCTAAAATTTGTCACATTCATATCAGCCTTTAAACTCGCACAAAACAGGCACAAAAATAGTATCAAATAAGACTTGCACCTATACATTCTCTCTCCAATTCATCAAAATTCTCTCTAAAATGCTCCCAAAATGGGAAAGTTCTACACTGCAAAGGTCTAAGCTCATAAACGCTACAATTTCTACTATTTTCATCAAAAAACACGCACGCTAAGCCATCTTCAAATGGCTTTTCTTTAATGCTAAATCTAGTTTCAACTTTTTGCAAAAATCTGCTTGCAAACTCATCAAAACTTAGTCCAAAAAACTTAGCCAACTTTTTAATCTCTTCTTTTTTGACCCAGATATAGCCACTCTCTCCAGTACAGCATTTGCCACCGCATTTTTGGCACACTGTAGGATCAAAACTAAAATTATAGCCCACTTTGCAAATTTTGTCACTCATATTTATTCTTTTCACCCAAAATTTCTACAAACTCAAACTCTTTATCAAAACTAAACTCGCTTTCAAACTCGCTAATTTCATCAATATCTATACTTTGTAAATTTGCTTTTTTAAAAATTTCAAGGGCTTTTTTGGTGTATCCGCCTTTGGTTTTATTGATGAAGATAGGACTTAAGACATCACACATTGATTTTGAGCTTTTTTTGGCTTGAACCAGCACTAAATTTGCAGGCTTTTGTCTATTTGGATGGATAAATTGCACCTTGCAAAGATTTAGTTTAAACTCTTTAAGGCAAGCAATAACCATATCGATCTGCTTCGCGTCAAAACAAAATATCAGCTCTCCTTTTGAACTTAGATGAGAGTTTGCAACCTTTACAAAATCCCAAAGATCCAAATTTTCGCTATATCTACTGATAGCAATGTGTGGATTAGTGCTTTTTTTAATCCCAGAGTGATAAAATGGTGGATTTGCAAAGATAAGGTCAAATTTCATCTCGCTTTTGAAATTTCTAAAATCGCCTCTAGTTATTTTGCACTCTAAACCATTAAATTTGGCATTTTTAGTGCAAATTTTGGCATTAATTTTTTGAATATCAAGCATATGCAGTTCTACCCTATCAAAATCTCTTTTCAAAAGCAGCCCGATCACACCGCATCCACAACCCACTTCAAGCAAATATTTTCTATGTTGCGAATGCGAAATGAAATTATACAATAAAATAGTGTCGCTGTTGTAACGAAATCCATTTTTTAGTTGAAAAATTTTCAGTTTTGTAACCTTTTGGCGATATTTTCAATAATAGTATGGGCGTGATTAAGTGCTACTACTATAGAACCACCACTTTTTGTAATAAGATCTCCACCCACATAAAGACCAGGAATCTCAGTTTCGCAATTTTCATCGACGATAGGAATTTCGTTTTCATCGAGTTTAATAGAGCACTTTTTCAAAAAATCAACTGGCGTTGAACCACCAATCGCGTAAATCACCCTATCAAAAACCATCGGCAAATCATTTTTAAAATTTACAAGCACTTTGCCTGATTCATTCTCAATGCTTTCGATATCTGAGCCCATTTTTAGGATGACATTGCAGTATTTTGCTTCGTTTTGGATGGCTTTTTCATTGACCTCATTTAGTCTTACAAATTTATCTCTTCTATAGCTTAAAAATACCAAATTCTCATAAGATAGTGCAATCGCGTATTCAATGGCTGAGTTGCCACCGCCAACCACCAAAATATTTTCGTGTTGAGAACATTTATCAAGGTTAAAATTTACTGTTTGAGTGATGGATGGTGGAATTTTGTAGCTTGGCTTATTTGGCTTACCCATTTTGCCTATGCAAATGATGACATTTTTGCCTTTATAAACGCCAGAAGTTGTATAAACTTCAAAAATATCACCAACTTTTATAACTTTTTCAACTTCGCTTTTGAAGCGAGTGTGAATTTCGTCATTATCCAAAAGCTCATCAAAATAATCAAGTGTGCTCTCTTTGGTGCCAACTTCAAATTTGACATTGCCCTTAACATCGCTTTCAAAACCTTTGTAATTTTTATCTACTCTTTTGTTGTCTTTATAAAATTGTCTAATTGTTTGAGAGTGATTATCACTCTTTTCAAGCAAAAGTATATCTTTAATATCATTTGAAACTCTGGCCTCAACCACAGCCCCAATCCCACAAGGGCCACCACCCACAACGATGACATCATACAGCTCTTTTGTATCTTTCATATTTTTCCTTAAATTTATTTATAAAAGTTGTATTATAATACATTAAACAAAATAATTCACAATAAAAAGGTTTGATATGCAAAATTTAGCCCAAATTTTATCCCCACTTAGAGAGCTTCAAAGCTCACTACTCTCACTAAATAGCACTCAAAAAAACGCCGTGCTAAAAGATATGAGTGAAGAGTTAAGAAAAAATAGCGATTACATAATATCTCAAAATCAAATCGACATTCAAAACGCTAAAAATGCAGCTCTATCAAATGCGATGATAAAACGCCTTGAACTTGATAAAAAAGCTATTAATTCCATTATCTCATCGCTTGAGAGTGTGATAAGCCTGCCTGATCCAATCGGAATAACCCAAAAGGGCTGGCACAACAAAGATGGCTTAAATATCCAAAAAATTTCTATCCCAATTGGCGTGGTTGGCGTTATTTATGAATCTCGCCCAAATGTAAGTGTGGAAGTAGCCTCGCTTTGCTTTAAAAGCTCAAATATCTGCGTTTTGAAGGGTGGAAAAGAGGCAATGAACTCAAATTTAGCCATAGTTGCTTCACTCAAAAAAGCTCTAATTAAAAATGGAATTGATGAAAGAGTGATAACATTTTTGCAAATTAGTAGGGATGAGGTGGCAAATTTGCTAAAAATGGATAAATTTATCGATGTTTTGGTCCCACGGGGTGGGAGTTCTCTAGTGAGTTTTGTAGCTCAAAACTCTACAATTCCAGTAATAAAACACGACAAAGGAATGTGTCATATTTTTGTGGATGAGAGTGTGGATATAGATAGTGCAATTAAGATTTGTATAAATGCAAAGTGCCAAAAGCCAAGTGCGTGCAATTCAGCCGAAACCCTGCTAGTGCATAAAAATATAGCTGGTGAGTTTTTGCCTAAATTTAAGGCTAAATTTGATGAGTTTGGGGGCGAAATTTTTGGTGATGAAATTACTATAAGTATTATTTCTTGCCAAAAAGCTGATATTAAAAGCTACAAAACTGAGTATTTGGACTATAAAATCAATATAAAAGTAGTGCAAAATTTGCAAGACGCACTAAATCATATCGCAAAATTTAGCTCAAATCACAGCGAAGCGATCCTAACAAACAGCACAAAAAATGCCGAAATTTTTAGCAATATAGTTGATAGTGCGTGCGTGTATATCAACGCCTCTACTAGGTTTAGTGATGGGTATGAGTTTGGGTTTGGGGCTGAACTTGGTATCAGCACAAACAAGCTTCACGCAAGAGGACCGATGGGGCTAAATGAGCTAACAACTTATAAATATGTGGTAGCAGGAAATGGGCAAATTAGAAAGTAAATTTATAAATTTAAATTTGTAATTATTTTATTTATTTTTTGTAGCAATACTTTTGCAAACAATTTAGAACGAGATAGCAATTCAACCAATTTAGACTTGAAAAGCTTTAGTGAATTTACCACCCTAGGTCATAGTCATATTATTAATGCCACAAATTATTTTGCGTATTTTTGTGAATTTGACAATATGGATGCTTGCTATAAAATGGCTGAAACTTCGCTATTTATGAGTGAATTTGAAGATTATATTGAGTTAAAAGATACTGCTTTGAGTGTATTTGATGGTTGTGTGGGCTGGGGCACGAACTATCTTACATTAGCCTTGAGGAATTAAAGTGAAAAAACTACTATTTATAGCTTTTATAATTTCTACTCTATTAGGAAATGACGCGAAGTATTATGAAAATTTGGGGGATATAGAAGTAGCAAAAGCTTGAGGAATATAGAATTATCAAAAGCAAAGAAAAACTATCAAAAAGCCTATAAAATTGTCAGCAAAAATTTGCAATAACAATAATACCTTTAGTTGTTTTTTGTCGCAAATGCTTTGCAAAAAGGAATGGGCGTAGCCAAAAATAGTGGCAAAGCAGAGATTTTGCTTAAACAAACTTGTAATGATGGAATGGATGGGGCTTGTATAAAATTAACCAATTAAAGCTACTAAATGGCAATCAAAAGCCACACACTTTTCTTAAAGAAAAATGTGGTGATAAAAATAAATCTACTTGCTATGAATTAGCTAAATATTATAAAAATATAAATCAAATTAATTACAAATATTATATTGATCTAGCTTGTGAATTTAACGATGTGGCAGCCTACAAACAAATCATTAAAACTCTAAATCCTAAAAATAGTGATGATTTAGAGTTTTTGCAAACAAAATGCGATAAAAAGATGGATGGTAGTGTGAAATTTTGCTTGAGTTCAATCCTAATATAAATAATTCTCAAATTTATCAAAAAAGAGCTTTTTTTATTGTGATAATGCTTGTAAAAACGAGCAAATATATGCGTGCGAGAAACTCGGTAATTACTATTATTTTAGTAGTGGGGTTCCAAAAGACCTTAACAAAGCTAAGATTTATTATCAAAAAGATTGCGGCAAAGGCGTAGTAAAAACCTACAAAAAACTAGATAAATAAATTAACTAATAATTCTTAATTTTAAATATTATTTTATAAAATATCACAATATCAAATTAGTTTTATAATTAAATAATCTAATTAAAACAAATTGCTTTATAAAATCGCATATTTAAAAACGACCAATTTTATTGATAATATATTTAAACTAATAGTATTTTAAAATTCTTAATAATATATTTTTATACTTACAAACAAAACAAAATCAAGCATAATATGACGCTGGATTTGCTCGCCACTCTTCAAGCATTTTTGTCTCATTTTCATTTAATAAATCTTGCTTTTTAGCGTAATCTATGAGCTCTAAAAATGATAATAAACTATAAAATTTAACCCCCACTTCATCAAATGCTTTTACCGCTTCATCAAAGCCGTAGTTAAAAATACTAACGCACCCAAGCACTTCTAATCCGTGATTTTTAGCTGTTTGGATTGAAGCAATAGCCGAGCCACCAGTTGAGATCAGATCCTCTAAAATAACTACTTTTTGAGAGTTCTTAAAAGCTCCTTCTATCATTTTGCCCCTGCCGTGATCTTTGCTTTTGGATAAAATATAGACCATTGGAAGACCTAAAATCTCACTCACAAAAGCCCCATGTGCTATCGCTCCAGTGGCTGTTGCACCGATAAGTTCAACTTGTGGAAATCTCTCTTTTATTAGATTTGCAAGCTCACTAGCTACTATTTTACGCTCTTTTGGGTAGCTTATAAGCACTCTATTGTCGCAATATACTGGGCTTTTTATGCCTGAAGCCCAAGTAAAAGGCTTATTTGGACTTAGAAAAACCGCCTTGGTATCAAATAAAGCTTTTGCTAAATTCTCTTTCATTTTCTCTCCTAATTAATTACTTTAGTTACAAATCCAGTTTCTGGGTGAATGGTTATTGAAGTAGTGTCTCCATTGCTATTGGCTAGATTAATTACACAATTACTTTTTAATTTTCTATCTGTAGGCGATGTAGAACCTCCTCCACTAGTTGTACTAACTTTTAGATAAGGCCTACCATATCTATCAAATGAAATAGATTGATTGCTATTTTTTCCACAATTATCTAAAAATTCAACCTTTAAAATATCATATTTTTTAGTTAAATTCATATTTTGAGATATAGTGTATCCAGCATTTGTGAAATCAAATCCGCTAGCTCCACCGCTTAATACTTTTTCGGGACTTCCTGGAACTCTTGCAACCTCATTTATACTATTTAAATTTCCACTCCCACTACTGTCCTTATAAATGGAATATCTCCATTTAGGTTTATAGTCACTATCTTGAGGTGATTTGCTATGGCTAAATTCTATAGTCCAGCGTTTTTTAAACCATACAGTATCATTTGGATTATAAGAATGGTCCATCATTGCCAAATGTTTAGTGTAATTTATATGTGAAACTATCTGATCTGTTGCTTCAATGAGTGGATTTTTATCAAGTCGTGGGGTGATTGCAGCAGCCAAAATTCCAACCACAACTATAATTATCACAAGTTCGATAAGAGTAAATGCTTTTACTTCCATTCTTGCCTTTTTACCATACCAGTCATTGGTGTTATAGCAATTTCAGCCTTAATTCCAGCATTATTAGTTATAGATATAACCTGGTCTGTAGTCCCATCCAGCTTAGCTCCATCAACATAAGGTCTTCCATAACTATCAAACGATATAGTTATAGGTGCGATAGGGGCCATATCGTATTTTTTTGCTAAATTTAAAGATGGGGTTTCAGTTTGATCAAGGTGGCGCTCTGGTGAGCTTGGGTTTGTGGCGTATGTAGGTGTAGTGGTAGCTAATTTTTGAATGCTATAGCCAGTTTCATTAAAAACTATAGCCCACTGTTCGCTTCGCCAATTTGGATTTGTTGGAACATAGTTATTATTCATCATTGCCAAGTGTTTGGTATATTCTATATGCGAAGCAATTTGGTCGGCTGCTTCTATCATAGGATTTTTATCAAGTCGTGGGGTGATTGCAGCAGCCAAAATTCCAACCACAACTATAATTATCACAAGTTCAATAAGAGTAAATGCTTTTTTCATAATCAACCACCTTTTTATAAATTTGCGTCGCTAATTATATCATATTCTTCGTAAAATTTAAACTTATACACAAAATAACTCTCTATTATATTTCCACCCTTTTTAATGTCAAACCTATAAATATAACTGCCTAGATTATCTTTGCTTAGATAGTAGCTTATTCCGCTTTCAATATTATAAAATTTAAGCCTTAACTCAAGCTCACTATCACCTGTATAAATTTCATCAATTCCTACACTTTTTAGATTATTAGCTAGCTCTTTGACAATGTCAAATTTATATGCAAAATGCTTATCTGGGCTTTTTTTGTAAATTTCTTTGTAAAAAACCTCATTAAACACTACGCTAACAGAGCTTGCAAATAACGTAAAAACGCAAATCCCACACAGAAATTTATACGCTTTTCTAAATTGTGGAAGTCTAACTCTGTATGAACCCATAAAAATCTTTATCATAAGTGGTGTAGATATCGCACAAAATGGCAAAAACTCTTCAAGCTCAAGGCGTTGTCTAAATGATAAAACTAGGCAGATCAAAAATGTAAAATTACAAATAAACCACAAAATTTCCTTTTCACCCTTGACCCAAATTCTATATATCGTATAGATAAAATATAAAAATAGTAGTGGCGAAAATACTGCCGCAAACACGCCCATCGTATCCAAAAAATACCCCTTTGGTTTGCCGCTAATATCATATCCGTAGATAAAAAACACTATAAAAAATAGTATAGTACAAAGGATAAGTAGAAATTTATCCTTAGTATAAAATCCAAATAGAAAAAAGCAAAGATACAAAACCAAAAATGACTTATCCACAAAAATGCTAATTACTAGCAGTGCGTAAAATAGATAAATTTTGCCATTTTTATATAGGTAAATCAGACTTAGTGTCACAAAAATTACAAAAACTGAGTTGTTTATAAGTATCGCACTTGCCATAACACCTGGCAAAAACATATAAAGCACTACACTTATTACCCTATCAATATCCCTTTTTAGGAAATTTTTAGAAATTTTGTAGAGCAAAATTACATTTAAAATATGCATTACTAAAAATGGCAATTTGGCAAAAAAGTCGTTTCTAACAAAAATTTTACACGATAAATTTGAAATTAGACTAGAGATTTTGTGAGTGTTAAAAAAGGTATCAGCTTCGTAATAGCTAATGCTTAGATTAAAAATAGCGATTATCAAAAATACTAAATTTAAAGCCAGTGCTACCAAAACAGCCAAATAGTTAGACTTTTTACTCATTTTTATATAAAAATACCATCAAAATTGTCGCTAAAATTAGCATAATTGAGAGTGTGCTTACAAATACACCCCAGCCAAAAAGCAGATAAACCTTCCCAAAAGCAAAACTTCCAAGTGCTCCGCCAGCGTAGTATGAGCTAATATAACAGCCATTTACTATGCCTTTGTGCTCACCAGCTTTTGTATTGATAGTGGCATTTGCCAAAGAGTGAGCGATAAAATTGCCAAGACAGATAAACACCATCGCAATAAAAATAACTAGAATTTCACTAGCCCTTAAAAACTGCAAACTTATTAAAAATATAAGTATGCCAATTATTATAGGGATAAATGGGCTAGCAAAAGCTGATAAAATCTTTCTAGCGTTAAATGAAACTAATACCCCTAGGGCGTATCCAAAATAGACAGTTCCAATTTTGGTGCCACTATACACCCCATCAATTTGAGAAATTCTAAATGGTAAAAAATTTAGCACCGCTTGGAATGCAAAAAATAGCAAAAATATCATCGCACATATAAAAAAATTGTGCTTTATAGAAAAGACGATTTTGATATCTTTTAGGGTTGGTTTAGCGAAATTAGCCCTGCCAGAGCTCTTTAAATCTCTAATAAAATACGCACTAATCAAAAGAGAAATTCCAAGCACAAAGAAAAACACTCGCCACCCAAAAATATCAGCAAAGCTTCCAGAGAGCATTCTGCCAACAAATCCCCCAACTACTGTTATGCCAACATATCTTCCTATATTTACAGCGATTTCACTAGGTTGAGAGCTCATAGAGATGTAGCTAACTATACCAGTAAGTGCAGCTGGGGCAATAAGTCCTTGAATAGCCCTAATCGTAATTAAAGCAACATACGAACTTGCAAGTCCAAATATAATCTCAAAAATCCCCAAAGCGATAAATGCAAAAAATAGTATATCTTTGATGGGAAATTTCTCTAAAATATAGCCATAAAGTATAGAAGCAAATGCAAGTGGTATCAAAATAGAGGTGGTAAAAAATGAAGCCTGAAGTTGCGTGATATTTAAATTTTGCATAAAAAGTGGCTGAAGTGGTTGCACAGCATAGAGCACACTCATAGTTAAAATCGTAGCAAAATACATCACATAAATTGGCTTCATCTTTATCACCTTACCTTAAATTTTCCCAAAAAAACTCTATCCACTCTTTGGCCTCTTTTATACAAAAATCGGGCTTAAGAAGTGCTCTTTTTTTATAAAATATAGTCGCAACTTTAAAATTTACACTTGGATAGTCTCTTTTTAAAACTCGCAAAATCTCACTCATACTCTCACCGCTATCAATCATATCATCAACCAAAATTACACTTTTAAATTTACTCAAATCGGGGATATTAAAAATTTTAACTTCGTCAAGTTTTTTATCTCCATCATAGTGGATTGAATTGAGAGTAAAAAGATTTCTATTATCAAGTATCATCGCTACTGCGTGCCCTAAAGTCATCCCACCCCTAGCAATCGCTACTATCGCTTCAGGGTCAAACTCATTTTTTAGCCTAGCGGCTAACTCTTTTGCGTCATTTCTAAACTCTTCAAAACTATAATAAATCATAACCTTCCTTAATGCACCAAAAATACAAGCAGGCTAATGGCTGCTAGGGCTAAAACGCCTAAATTTAAATCACCAAATCGCCTTTGAACTAGCCTAACTATCAAATACGCAATAAATCCAAAGCTTAGCCCATTTGTGATTGAATAGGTAAGTGGCATAAGCATTACGATAAAAAACGCAGGTATCAAAATGCCTGGGTCTTTATAATCAAGCTTGCCAAGTTCGCTAAACATAAGCACACCAACCATCACCAATACCGGATAGATCGCATTTGGTGGGATAGCCTTAAATAGCGGTAGCAAAAACAGAGTAAGCACAAAACAAAGTGCTGTAAAAACCGCCGTTAGCCCAGTGCGTCCCCCTGCTTCAACCCCACTCGCACTCTCAGCAAACGCTGTAACTGTGCTAGTCCCAACAACCGCTCCAGCTACGCTACTTACCGCGTCGCTTGTTAGGTTGCGAGAGAGTTTTTTCATACCATCAGGTCTGTTATCACCAAAAATTCCAGCCCTATTGCCAACACCTGTGAGAGTTCCGATACTATCAAAAAGGTGAGTAACAAAAAATGTAATAATAAATGGCAAAAATGCTAACTTAAAAGCTCCCATTATATCAAGCTTACCAAAAATAGGGCTTATAGAAGCTGGCATTGAGAAAAACGCCTCAGGCCTTGGTGAAATTCCACTCATCCACGCAACTACTGAAGTGATTAAAATTCCAACTATAAAAGACGCTCTAACTTTTAAAACCCAAAGTGCGATGATAATTATAAGACCAAGAATTCCCACTAAGGTATTAGCGTCTTTTAGATTGCCAAGCCCAACTAAGGTCGCATCGTTATGTACTATCACGCCCATTTGCTTAAGCCCTACAAAGCAGATAAACGCTCCAATTCCCGCACTAATTGCCCTTCTAAGGTCAAGTGGAATCGCTTTTATTACCCAAATTCTAAAATTTGTAAATGAGAGTATCACAAACAAAAGCCCGCTTAAAAACACTATCCCAAGTGCACTCTCCCAGGAAATACCAGCCGATTTGCAAAGCCCGTAAGTAAAATACGCATTTAGTCCCATTCCAACACTTAATGCAATCGGTGTGTTGGCAAAAATGCCATTAAAAAGGCTAGCAAGTATGGTAATTAACGCAGTTGCTGTGATTAATGCTTCATATGGCATTCCAGCCTCGCCCATAATTACTGCGTTTAGTGGCACGATATACATCATCGCCAAAAATGTCGTCGCACCTGCACTAAATTCTTGTCTTACGCTGGTGCCACTCTCTTTTAGTTTGAAAAAATCCATCATTTTTCCTTAGTAAATTTGAAGTTCATTGTATAGGCTGTCTCTCTCAACTGGGATTAGCCCTGAGGTTTTGATTAAATCTATAAAGGTTTGCATACTTGCTCCATTTGCACTTTTTGCCCCCGCACTGCTTTGGATACTCTCTTTTTCTATCGTTCCATCAAGGTCATCACAGCCAAACTCTTGAGCGACGATGGCTAAATTCATCGTTGAGGTGGCCCAGTAAGCCTTGATATGATTGATATTATCAAGCATCAATCTTGCGATGGCGTAGGTTTTAAGAATTTCAACCGAGCCTAGGAAATTTTTGATATTAAGATAGTTGTTTGAGCGTTGATAAATTAGTGGAATAAACGCATTAAAGCCACCAGTTTCATCTTGTAAATCTCTAAGCCTTAGCATATGATCAATCCTGTGAGGCCTCTCTTCGATATGGCCAAAAAGCATTGTGGCGTTGCTTTCGTGCCCCATTTTGTGCCAAAGGCGGTGAATTTCAAGCCAATCTTTGGATTTGACTTTGCCGTTGCAAATTTTGCGTCTAACTATCTTATCAAATATCTCAGCCCCACCCCCCGGCATAGAATCCACGCCATTTTCATCCATCATTTTTAAAATTTCAGCATATTCAAGGCCGTGTTTTCTATGCAAAAAATCCACTTCAGCCGCAGTCATCGCTTTGATGTGAAGATGAGGGTATTTGTCTTTTATCATCCTAAAGATATCTAAATACCACTGCCACGATACATTCGGGTTGTGAGCTGAGACAATATGCACCTCTTTTGTGCCTTTTTTGGCTGTTTCATCTACTATTTTCATTATCTCATCGTAGCTCATTGTATAGGCGTGATCGTTTTTGCGGTGAGATGAAAACGCACAAAACAAGCAGACATCAGCACATAAATTTGTGGGATTGATATGGCGATTTACATTAAAATATACTTTTTTGCCATTTATTTTCTCACGCATTTTATTGGCAAATTTACCAAGCGTAAAAAGATCCATATCGTAAAGTTTTACGCCATCTTCAAAACTAAGCCTCTTTCCATTTTGCAATTTATCTAAAATATTCATAATCTTTGTATAAAATCCTTAAATTTTAAATTTAAGGTGTATTATAGGAGTTTTGTGCTTAAAAAAAGTTTTTCTAAGCAAACTTAGCCTAAAATACAGAGATTAATTAAAATATAAGGAAATTTAATGTGCGGAATCGTCGGCTATATCGGCAATAAAGAGAAAAAAGAGTTTATCATAAGTGGGCTAAAAGAGCTTGAGTATAGGGGCTATGATAGTGCTGGACTTGCAGTTTTGGATGGCAAAGATGAAATAAATTATTTCAAAGCAGTTGGCAAACTCTCAAATTTAGAAGAAAAAACCAAAAATTTCACTTCATCTGGCAAAGGTATCGCCATCGGTCACACTAGATGGGCAACTCACGGCAAACCAACCGAAATCAACGCTCACCCACACCTTGGAGAATACAGCTACATAGTTCATAATGGGATTATCGAAAACTACAAAGAGCTAAAAGATGAGCTAATCAAAGATGGGGTCAAATTTCTAAGCCAAACTGATACTGAAGTGATAGTTCATCTTTTTGAAAAGATAAATAATAAACTAAATAACCCATTTAAGGCGTTTGAAACTACAGTCTCAAGGCTAAAAGGGGCTTATGCTATACTTCTTATTACAAAAGTGGCTGATGATACGATATTTTTTGCTAAAAACTCAGCCCCTATGATAGTTTGCAAAAATAGCCTTGATGAGATAATCTTTGCTTCAAGTGACGCAGTGCTAATTGGTCTTGCAGATAGTGCAGTGTATCTTGAAGATGGGGCTTATGGATATGCTAAATTTGGTGAGATTGAAATTTACCAAAATGGCGAAAAACTAAACGCTTTACCAAAACCACTTCCAACTAATAAAGGATATGCTAAAAAAGATGGCTTTAGATTTTTTATGGAAAAAGAGATTTACGAACAATCAAGCGTGGCAAGTGAAGCTTTGATGGGGCGAGTTAAAGATAACGCGGTAAATCTTGAAGGGATTGATGATGAGTTTATCTCTAAATTTGATGAGATTATCATCTCAGCGTGCGGGACAAGCTATCACGCAGCACTAAGTGCATCGTATCTTTTTGAAAGAGTTGCAAAAATCCGCACAAAAGTTGAAGTTGCTAGTGAGTTTAGGTATAGAATGCCTGTGTTAAATCAAAATGCACTCTTTGTTGTCATCTCTCAAAGTGGCGAAACCGCAGACACGCTTGAAGCACTCAAAATCGCTAAATTAGCCGGCCTTAAAACTCTAGCGATCTGCAATGTAGATAATAGTTCAATTGTTAGGCTTGCTGACAAAACCATCCTTACAAGAGCTGGTATTGAAAAAGGCGTAGCAAGCACTAAAGCCTTTAGCACGCAGGTTTTAATCCTTTGGCTTTTGGTAGTTAAATTTGCAAAAGCTAGAGATAAAATCGCACCTGAGATTTTTCAAAGCGAGCTAGAAGCGATTTTGCAAGTTCCACTAACTCTTAAAGTTGATAAAAAAATCCACGAAAAACTTCACAGACTAAGCAAACACTATCTGCACGGACACGGCTTTTTCTTCATCGGTAGAGATATATTTTATCCTTTGGCATTAGAAGGGGCTCTAAAGCTTAAAGAGATCTCATATCTTCACGCTGAGGGCTATCCAAGTGGCGAGATGAAGCACGGACCTATCGCTTTGGTGGATGACAAGCTTTTTACGGTTGCACTAATGCCACAAAATATGCTCTATGACAAAACCAAAAGCAATGTAGAAGAGTTAGCCGCAAGGGATGCGTATATAGTCGCTATTAGCCCAAATGAGTTTGAACTAGCTGATGATTTTATCAAGGTTAATCACCAAAATCACCCTATGCTTGAGTTTTTTGAAATGCTTGTGGTGCTTCAGCTTCTCTCGCTTGAGGTTGCTATAAGGCTTGGAAACGATGTGGATATGCCTAGAAATCTCGCAAAAAGTGTGACTGTAGAATGATTTATGAAGATGAGTTTGTTTTTATAGAGCGTGAAATTAGCCCAAATCCCTGGCTTAAGATTTTTACCAAAATACCTTATAAAGAGCTAAGCGATTGCGATGAGAAGAGCCTAAAAAGACTCTTTGAAATAGCGATGATATGCGAAAAAGCTATGATTGAGTTTTATCACCCAACCAAGATTAATCTAGCAAGTTTTGCAAACTATATCCCAAAGGTGCATATTCATATCACTGCAAGATTTGAGTGGGATGAGTATTTTCCTGAATGTATGTGGGGAGTTAAAAAACGAAAGCTTGATACTGATAAATTTGCAAATTTGCCAGAATTTGATGAGTTTGTTAAGCTTTTAAAAGCAAATTTAACAGTCTAAATTTGATAAGGTAAGTCGTGCAAAAGGTAAAATTAAAACCAAATTTTATCTTGTCTATTATTATTGGATTTTTGATAATTTTTAGTGCGATTTTGGCACTTTTGTATTTAACTATAAAACCACTCAAAAAGAGAACTTAATCAAAGAGTATTTTGATTTTAATCTCAGACTTATTGCAGATGAGGTTGAAAATACATCTCTAAACGCCACTATGATGGCAACTTTGCTCTCACACAACCAAGATATCAAAGAGTGCTTTTCAAGTTTAAACCACGATTTTTGCTTCAAAACTCTAAGCCACTATCAAGATATAATCTCGCAAATTCCAACCTACCAAAACTCCCTCATTCACGCTCACTCAAAAAATCAAATCAGCCTAGCAAGAAGTTGGAGTGATAATTACGATGATAATTTAAGTGCTTTTAGGCACTCTTTGCTTAAAATTAAAAAACTCACTTAAGCCAATTGGTGGCATAGAAGCTGGCAAATTTGGGATTTATACAAGGGGGATTGCACCTATTTTTGTGGATGAGAATTTTAGCGGTAGTTTGGAGATATTGCTTGATTTTACAAGTCTTTATGAACTAGCAAAAAAGCAAGGGTTTGATATATTTATTCTTATTAATGAGAGATATGATAACAAACTAATCAACACCGCCAAATTTACAAAAGAACTCATTATACTTGATAGCGATAAGATTAATTTTAACGCACTTGACGCACTCAAAAATTTTGGCTTTGAAAATGATAAATTTGCAAAGATAGATGATGACTATTTCTGCAAAGAAAATTTACTAGATTATAGTGGAAATTTACTCGGATATATAATTTTGCATTTTAATGACAATGCAGACCAAAGAGACATTTCAAAGCTAAATTTACTGATAAAATAGTAGCTACTAATTTTAAAATACTTAATAAATTTATATCTATTTTAGCAACGGCAATTTATATATAAACTTACTACCTTTTGAATATTTGGAAATGACGCTATAACTAATGCCATATTTTTTGCAAATTTTAAGCACGATATTTAGCCCAAGCCCAAATCCGCCACTCGCCTTATCTTGCCTAGAGTATCGCTTCCAAATCTTGCTTGTATCTTTTATCCCAATTCCAAAATCCTCAACACTAAAAATAGCAAATTTATCATCTTTTTGAAGATTAACTATGATTTGAGAGTTTTCTTTGGAATACTTTATAGCGTTTGAAAGGTTATTGTCAATTAGCCTTGTAAGCTCTACACTACTCATAAAAACTCTTAAATTTGGCTCTATTTTAGCACTCACAGCGATATTTTTGCAGTTTGCAATTGGATGAATAAAACGAAGTCTATCTTTTAAATTTTCAGACAGATTCAACTCTTTTTTCTCAAATTTTATCTTTTCATTTTTGATAAAATACTCAATATCTTCGTATGTGATTTTCATCTGTTTTAAGGCGGATTTGATACGGTAGGTGTGCTTATTTTTAATATCTAACATCTCAAGATTGATACTTGCTACACCTAGTGGGGTTTTAAGTTCGTGCATAGCGTCATTAAAAAACGCACTCATCATATCCTTTTGCCTTAAACAGGGCTTTATAATGCTTAAATACGAAAAATACATAACTAAAAAAATTATCATAAAATTCAATGAAATCATCAAAAACAGCCTTAGATAAAAAGCACTTTTATCAAGCTTTTTGGCTACTATGATATAAAAAATTTCACCATTTTTATTAAAAAAATCTTTATAATAGATATAGCCACTATCTTTGAGAGTTATAAAATTTAGAGTTTTTGGGAGCTCTTTTAAATTAGAAAAAACTATTTTCCCATCCAAATTTAAAATAGCGTATTCATATATTAAAGAGCTTTGATATTTTAAAATATCCTTATTTTGTATTATATTTTGACTTTTTTGGGCTAAGCTTAAAGCTATAGTTAAATCTCTTTTTTGATTTAGTAAATTTACTACCAAAACTGCTTGAATAGTAAAAATAAAAAGTATTACAAAAGTAGCTATAATTGGGGTTTTATTTGACATTTATCTTATAACCAAGAGTTCTTTTTGAAAGTATAAAGCTCTCATCGGTTTTTTGGCGGATTTTGGCTACTTTCATCCTTATATCAACATTTCTAAGCTCACCATCATACACTTCATCTATAATCTCATCAATTTTAACAAAACTTCCCTTTTTTGATAAAAGATACTCTATCAAATCAAGTTCTGATTGATTAAGAGATATAAGCTTATTTTTGTAGTATAGATTTTTAGAAATTATGTGATAATTATAAATTTCATCTATTTTGATATAGTTTTTGTAAGGGGGTGAATAAAATGGGAATTTGCTTTTAAAGGTAAATATGTTTAAAAGTGCGATGGGGTGGTGGTTTGATAGAAATTATTCCCATTTTA
>JALFKC010000048.1 GCA_022775765.1 Campylobacter sp.
AGGTTCGCATAGCCTTTATCTTAAACTTATTAGCTTCTATAACCACTATATTTAGCTCGTTTGTGATATTTCCGCTCTTTTTTGCTGGAAAAAATGGCATATCAAAGCTCGTCTCTTTGTATTTTAGCACCAAAAATGGCATTGTTAAATCCTTAAATACTACAGCTAAAGAGCCATTAAACTCATTTATCTCTCTTACTAATGCCACTTATAAAAATAAAATCTCAGCTTTGAGAGTATTACTGATTTTGCTATAACAAATTTTGTATTGAAACGCTTAGTTTCGCTTATTTAAAGGGTCTTTAAAGCCTCTTTTTTATGCCTAAAAATTCATAATAATTAACTCTGTAGTGGCTCTACTCTTAGCATTTAGACTATACGATGTCTTTAGCTCTTTAAAATTAAAATCCTTGTATAGCTCCCTTACTACTTCGCAGTCATTATAGCTTAGGATAAATTTGCCCTTAACGGCTTTTAAAATTTCAGCCAAATGTTTGTGGTTATTTATATTAAATCCCCTTGGCGTCTTATAGTAGCTCTCAGTTCCCACATATGGCGGGTCTAAGTAGAAAAGAGTTTCGCTGCTATCATACTCAAAAATCATCTTCTCATAGCTTAAATTCTCTATCACAGCCCCCTTTAACCGCCTACTAAAAAGGCTAAAATCCCTATAAATATTCTTGCTACTCCTACCCTTAGCCATAGCAAAGTGCCCCCCTTTTTGCCCAAAGCTTAGGGCTATTAGGTAGAAGTAAAATGCTGCCCTTTCTACGTTATTTTTAGGCTTTAGGCGTCCATCTTTTATATCGTAAAAGATCTCTCTACTTCTTAGCATAGAGTTAAGGCAAGTAGCTAAACTCTGCGGTCTAGTCTTTATGATGCGGTGCAAATTTATAAGCTCACTATTGATATCATTTATTATCTCAATTTTGCTTTTTTCCTTAGCGTAAAACACGCTTAACGCCCCACCAAAGACTTCTGCGTAAGTAGTATGTTTTGGCATCAGGCTTACTATTTGGCTAGCTAACTTTGACTTACCACCAACCCAGCCAAATGGTGCTTTTAATGTTTTATTTACTTGCAAATTTGCTCCTTTTATAATTTACCCCTCAAACTCAACTTCTATAAAATACCCGCTTCCATTTAAAGTGTGTATTACTCTTTTTATCTCAAAGCTCTCATCAAAGCCTTCAATTTTTAGCACCCCACCAGCTCTAAACTCACGCCCTGTGGTTCTAAGATGCCCACTAATGCCACCTTTTTGCAAGGCATTTAGCTTAGCTTCACCCATCTTGTAGGCTTCGGCTTCGCTTTTAGGGGGTGCGATTTGCATCTTATATAAAGCGTCCCCGCTTCCAACCTTAATGCTTTTTATCTTAGCTTCATCCATATCTTGCCACTCAACAACCACGCAATTATAGCTATCTTTGTTAGCTTCAGTTATATTTAGGGTGCTTAGTTCGTTTAGTTTTAAGAAAAATGGCTTCATTTGGATTCCTTTTTGACTTCTGTGATAATAATAGTGCCGTTTTTATTACTCATCAAGTAGCCAAATTTAATGCAGGTATCAAGTAAAAACTCTAAGCTATTTACACCGTTTTGCAAGATGGATTTTATCTCCATATCAGTCCCATCGCTTTTAAATTTTAAAGAGTTTTCATCGGCTATTTTTTTGGCTATCTTAAAAAGCGTAGTATCGCTAAAGGTTCTATTTAGCTTGGTTTTTATCCCGCCAGCCACCCCTTTAGAGCTAAAATTTACTGCCGTCGCTCTAACTTCGGTTTGATTTCTTATATAGTCTTTGCTAACAGCACTTACGCTAAATTTGCCACACTTAAATAGCTCATCATCAAATCCTAACTTATAGCCTAAATATAGCTCTAATTCATCTCCAAACTGGGGCTTTTTGTATAACCCAAAAATACTAAAGCTTAGCTCATCGCTCTCATCGCTGCCGTGAGTATCGATAAACTCAAGACTAATTAAATTCTTACTAAGCTTAGCGGTGATATCTTTGCCTCCAGCTATAAGCTTAAAAATTGGCTTTCTTACCATAATGCATTCTCTTTAATTATTGGCTCTTTTTCTATCTCGGGTAGCTTTACAATATCCCCACTTTTTAGATGCTCTTTTAGGTTTGCATTTAACTCTAAAACTCTCTCAAATACCCTTAAATTGCCGTAATGCTTATAGACTATCTTATCAAGCCTATCGCCATCTTTTGCTCTATATATTTTCATTATCCACCTCAAGTTCTACGCTAAAATTTTGATAAAAAAATCGCCCTGATTTATCAAATACGCTTAAACTCTCTTTTATATTTAAAATCACAAAATTACCAAAGTATTCGCCCCTACCATTAGTTAGTGGATGGCTAACTCTAAGGCTTGCTAGTTCATATAGAAGGGCTAGTGCGTCATTACCATCTTTTCTAAATGGCAGAGTTTTGCAATTTAGTGTGATGGTTTGGCTTCCTTTGTATGTGCTAAATAGAGCCTTAAAGTTATTTAGCCTATCAGTGCTACTTATACCATAGTCACTAACCCTTTCAAACCCATCAACTTGATACCAAAGAAATTTAAATCCACCCAAATTAAATACCACTAATCACCCCCATTTACAAAGTTTCTATTATAAGCATTAAGGCTTTGTCTATCTATCTCTTTGATGACTGCTCTTTTAAGCCCGTTTTCATCAATGTTTGGATTTATATCACCAAAGTTAAAGTTATAGTTTTGGCTAGGGCTTATCGCAGTAGCTGGTAACATTGCACTTTGGATTAGAGTAGTATCATCATTTTTAAAGCTATCCCCAAATCCAAAGAAGCTCATCGTTCTATCAAAGCCACCTTTTATGCCATCCCCTAGACTAGTTACGCCACTACTTATACTTTTATAAGTATCGCTTATCCAGCCAAACTTAGCCTCTATCCAGTTAAAAAATGGTTCAAAAATAGCTTTTATGCCATCAATTAGTGAACTAAAAAACTCACCTAATCCACTCCACGCAGCTTTTATATGATTAACCACTGGCTCAAATACAGGCTTTATCCACTCTATAAAGCCCAAAAACCACGCCTTAACCTTATCCCAATTTAGTATTATAAGAGCAGCAATAGCTGCAATGGCAGCTAAAATTAGCCCTATTGGATTAGTAATCAGAGCTACGCTTACTACTCTAATGCCAATAGCTAAAGCCCTAAGAGCTTTTACAACTCCACCACAAACTAAGGTTAGGGCTTTTAGGGCGATATTGTAAGCACCTATTAACATTAATTTTGATTTTGAAAAACAAAAGATTATCGCTCTACCAACAAGTTTAAGTCTAATTTGAAGCATAGTAAGAGTTTTAATTGATGATAAGATACCACCCATAAAAGAAAAATAAGCAAATTTAAGCCCTAAAAATAACGGTTTAAAAGCTAAAAATCCTATTGTTAAAAACCCTACTACTTTATTTAATTTAGGGAATTGTCCTATAAAATCAGCCACACTTGCAACTACTTTAGCCAAAGCTTTAGCTAAAGTAGCAATAAAAGGTAAAAACACAGACCCGATAGTATCAGCTAACTCTCTAAGCGAGTTTTTAAGTAAAATCAAAGAATTAGCTGTAGTTTTAGCTCTATTGTCAGCCTCTTTTTGCATAGCATCTTTACTCTCTTCTTTTTTAACATCATCTAGGGCTTTTTTATAGGTATCAAGCCCATTTACAAGTAGGGCTATATCCCCACTAAAACCGGTTCCAAAAATATCAGTTAAAACGCCAAGTTGTTTATCTTGATTTGGCATTGTCTTAACAGTTTCTAAAAAGCTTAAAATAGTCTCTTGTGGGTTTTGGCTCATCGCTTTTTCTAGCCCCTCTACAGAGTATCCAAGGCTTTGTAGTGCTTCTTTGGCTTTTGGGGTG
>JALFKC010000054.1 GCA_022775765.1 Campylobacter sp.
CTTAGAACTAGGATAGAATTTATCAATCTTAACAACATTTGTTTTAGTTGCTAAGATATTTATAAATTCATTAAATGCTAAATCATTTATCTTTCTGTCCCAAAGCTTTAGCCATAGCCTTTAAATTTAAATCTTCAATAAAAACATTATCATATTTTTTAGCTAATTCATTTGATAATTTAAAGAAATAATCTTTCCTTTGATTAGCTAATTCTAATTTGGCTTTGACTCTATTATTTGAGCCAATTTTTTTGAGCTAAGTTTTCTTTGTTTAGCTTTTAGCTCTTTTAGAGATTTGAGATAAATTAGTGGCGAATTTATAGTCGTGTTATCGCTAAGTGTTAGAAATGTTTTAAGTCCAAAGTCTATACCCACGCTTTTACCTGTTGTGATACGACTTTTATCTTTTATTTCTAAACTAACACAGATATAAAAAGAACCTAAGTTATCTCTCTTAATGGTTATAGTTTTTATTTTATTATCAGCCAATATCTTTTGATTTTTACTAAATTTATATTCATAGCCATTAAGAGAGATAATATTATCTTTTAATTTATAGCCTACATTTCCTTTAAGAGTGAAAGATTTATATTTAATACGCTTTTTAAAACTAGGCAATCCACCAAGACACTTAAAAAATTTCTTATAAGCATTGTCTATCCTTTCAGTTATTTGTTGTATAGCTTGTGAACCTAAATTATTCCAACTTTTATATTTTTTAAGTTTTTTTAGCTTAGTTAAATGCTTTTGAAGTTTGACTTTATTTAGACTTTTGTGATAAAGCTTGTAGTATCTTTTATGCAAAGCTATACAATGATTATAAATACTACAAGCTATATTTATAAGCTCATCTATATGCTTAGTCTTTTTGGATTTATAGAGCTTATATTTGTATGTTAGCAACATAATTTTTCCATTTTTGTTTTTGTTTAGTGCGTTCGCTTATTTGCAATACAATTTCTTTTAATCTGGCTTCTACTTCGCCCACTAAAACCTTACGCCTATAATTTTATATCTTTCATAAAATGAGTTATATAAAATTTTATTTTAAATAATACATAAAAAATAAAAATTTTTAAAAGCCTTATATCCCAATAGCTAAAGCTAGGGGCTTTACGGCTAGGTTTTGGTAAATTTATTAAAATTAAGCTTTTTTTCATAAGTATCCTTAAAATAAAAAGCCTACCTGCATAGATAGGTAGGCTACAAAAATTATTTTGTAATTACAGGAAATGGTCCGATATAACCAGTGTAAGCTCTTGCGTCTTGTGGGGTTTCTAGTTTGTCTTCATCACTTTCGCCGTATAGGTGTTGAACGACTGCTATTATATAACCAAATCCATTTATATTATTGTAATAATAAGGAGAGGTTGTTTTACTACCATATGGAGTTGTAAATATTCTTGTTGGTTTATCATCAGCTATATTGTATGACCAAATATAGTCGTTTTGGTGACCATCCGTAGTTGTATGGATTTAGTTTTTTTAAATCACCACCAAAATATTCACTCATAAGATTATAATATTCGCCACCATCGCCATTATCTTTGATAGTTCTAGCGTCTGGTTCATACTCTTTACTTCCTAGGTGAGTTTCCCACGGTGTGACCGATCCAGCACATTGAACCCAAATGCCGTTAAATTCACTAAACTCTATATTTGTTAGATTATCAGTAGCAAAAGCAGTAGAACATGCTAGTGTAGCAACAAATGAAATTGAAATTAATTTTCTCATTTTATCTCATATTTAAAATTGCAAGAAAATTATAAATCAAATAAACTACAGAATGGAAACATTTTGAATTTATGGTAGTTATAGCGAATTTGGTTTGATGATAAATCTGTTGATCGGTCTATAAAATGGTGATAATTTTAGCATTTTTATAGCTGAAATTTTGTATAAGATAGAACTTAATAAACAAAAAACAAAATAAAAAGCATAAAAATTAAAGCAAATGAGAATTTTTTAAACTAATATGACAATAAAAATTTATACTGGAGTGATGATATTTTCATACAGTTAAATTTAAAGCATAAAAAATTTGCAAATAAATAGTCAAAATAGTTTAAAATATAAAATAGTGTGTAAATTTAGGAATTTTAAGAGTAGATGACGCTTAAAATCTGTATCAATTTACAAATAAAATGTCTTTTTGATTAGTTACAACCAAAAAGACAAGATAAATCCAGGTTAGTTTTAAAAATCTCTCATAGGGTGTTTACTGTTTGTTTGGCTCTCTTGCATAGGGCAATTTTCATACTTGCAAAATTCATGGCTATATTTTGAGCCGTGCTTGCCGTGTTTTGAGCCTTTATTCATAGGTTTATCTACAAAATTTTTGCAAATTTTAGGGTCAAATTTAGCCTTTTCTTCATCGCTTAAAGTTGCGATTTGTTTGCCTAGCGCCTGTTTAAACTCATTTTGGAATGTCGCTTTTTCTTCTGGTGATTTAGAATACATCTCGTTTCGCATTAGATTTCTAAACTCCATGCACTCTTTTTTTGCTTTGTCATATGAAAAACTAGCCTCTTTTCTTATTTCAAAAGCTTTATTAGCTAACTCAGACGGTGTTGCTGCCATCAAATTTAGCACAAATACACTACTCATTGCAAATACAAATAACTTTTTCATCTTTTTCTCCTTTGGTTTATTTGCAAGGATTGTAAGGTAAAGTTGTGAAGTTTTTGTGAATTGAGTTATCAAAGCGTCAAGCTCTGATAAAAATAGTGCGTTGGTTTGAGTTAATTTAATAAATAAGCCAAATTTAATTGGCTTATTTGAAAGTATCAGCCAAATTTTCCGCCGACATACTCTTTTAGAAGTTGCTCGCGTGGAGCTTCAAAAATTTGCTTAGTTTCGCCAAATTCTATTAAATCCCCAAGATACATAAACGCAGTATAATCGCTAATTCTAGTAGCTTGTTGCATATTGTGAGTAACGATTACTATAGTGTAGTCTTTTTTAAGAGTATTAATAAGTTCTTCAATAGCTATGGTTGAGATTGGATCTAGAGCCGAAGTTGGTTCGTCAAATAGCAATATATCAGGGCTTACAGCGATTGCTCTAGCGATACATAGCCTTTGTCTTTGACCACCAGAGAGCCCACCAGCGTCATCATTTAGCCTATCTTTAACCTCTTCCCAAATATTTGCCCCTTTTAGGGATGTTTCTACAATTTGTGCAAGGCGAGTTCTATCTTTGACCCCTTGAAGTTTTAGACCGTATTCAACATTGTCCTTGATACTCATTGGAAAGGCGGTTGGTTGTTGAAATATCATACCAATTCTAGTTCTAAGGTCGATTAAATCAGCTTTTGGATCTAGGATATTATTTCCTTGAAATAAAATCTCACCTTCGTATCTATTGCCAGGATAGAGATCGTGAATTCTATTGATTGAGCGAAGAAGTGTGCTTTTGCCACAACCACTAGGGCCGATTAGTGCAGTTACTTTATTGACTGCAACAGGCAGATTAATCTTGTTTAAATTCGCCTTTTGACTAGTTGCATACCAAAAAGAAAAATCTTTTATATCCAAAGCAAGTTCATCTTTTATCTGAGTTATTGTTGCCATTTTTTTCCTTTATTTTGCTTTCTTTTGTCTAATTAAAAATCTACCCATTATATTAACGCCCAAAACAAATATCGCAAGTATAAACGCTGCTGCCCACGCTACAGCATTTTGATATGGGTCTGGGAATTGTGTAAATTCATAAATCGTATTTGTAAGTGATGGCATTGGCTCCATTGGATTAAGAACCAAAAAGTCACTATGAAATGATGTAAATAGTAGTGGTGCAGTCTCGCCTGCAACTCTTGCAATAGCCAAAATCACACCTGTTAAAAGACCATTTTTGGCTGCTCTAAATACGATATTAAGAGTTGCTTTGTATTTTGGTGCACCAAGGGCAAATGCCGCTTCTCTTAGGGTTTGAGGCACCAAAGTTAGCATATCATCAGTTGTTTTCAAAACAACAGGGACCATCATTATGGCTAGTGCTACAGATCCAGCCCATCCACTATAGCCTTCCATCGGACTAACTAAAATCGCGTAAGCAAACACACCAATTACAATTGATGGTGTGCTCATCATAATATCACTCATATTTCTTACGAAATTTGACTTTTTGTCATTTGGACCGCCATATTCACTTAGATAAGTTCCAGCTAAAAGTCCGATAGGAATTCCTATAATTGAGGCGATTCCTACGAGTATTGCGTGTCCAATGAGAGCATTTCTAATACCGCCTTCGATTGTATCTGTGACAAACATAGTAAAGCTAAATCCCTCTAGCCCTTTTATAACTAAAGTTAGCATTATCCAAAATAGAAACAAAAGTCCAGTCACAGCAAAAAATATAGAAAATGAATTTACTATATTATTGCGTCTAACTCTTTTGGCTGAAGATACAAGCCTTAGGGCTTTAAATTCGTCTTTGTTATTACTCATTTGATAACCCTTTTTTCTCTTAAAAACATAAATTTAGCTATCGCTATTGTAATAAAGCTTATAACAAACAAAATAAGTGCTAGATAAAACAAGCTACTTTCATAGATTTCATTGCCCATTGCTTCACCAAATTGTGTAGCTAGTGTAACAGGTATGCTTGTGGCTGGATCGGTAATTTTATCCGGAACAATAAAGAGCCCACCAAGCAAAAATGCAACCGCCATTGTCTCGCCAAAAGCTCTACCAAGGGCTAGGATAACCGAGCCAATAATTCCAGCTTTTGAGTATGGGAAAACTACATCTTTGATGACATCAAACTGAGTTGCACCAAGAGCGTAGGCTGATTCTTTTAAGATTGCAGGGGTTGTTTCCATACTATCTCTAGTAACTGAGGCGATAAATGGAAGTATCATAATCGATAAAACTAACCCACCAGTCAAAAGCCCCATACCTGTTCCACCAAAAACTTTTTGGATGAGTGGGACAAAAAATAAAAATCCCCACATACCATAGACAATTGATGGGATTGCAGCCAGTAGTTCTATATTGATACTAAAAAAATTTCTCGCTTTATAAGGGGCAATCTCGGTTAGAAATATAGCGATACCAATAGCCACAGGAGTTGCTAAAACCATAGCGATAATGGTTGAGATGATTGAACCATATATGGAAGCAAATCCACCAAATTCACCCTTATTTACATCCCAAGTAGAATTTACTAAAAATCCTAACCCAAATTCCCTAATCGCAGGCATTGAGTAATAAACCAAGGCTATGAAAATTGCAAATAAAATGACAAGCACCAAGATTGATGCCAATCTAGTAAAGTTTGAAAAAAATAGTTCACCCGTTTGGGCTTTTTTTTGAAAATTTGTCATATTCACTCTTTATAAAAATAATACCCTAAGCGATAAACTTAGGGTATTTTAATTGTCAAAATAACTAAATTATTATTTTTCAGGAGCGATACCGTGTTTTTCCCAATATTCGTTAATCATCTTAACAGTATCATCAGGAAGTGGTAGGTAGCCTAGCTTTCTAGCAGCATCTTTTGCTTTATCGCTTGTAAATGCCCAGTTAAAAAATTTAGTAACTTTTTTGCCATCTTCAATATTATCACTTGGTAAAACTATAAATGTTGCAGCTACTATAGGATAAGATTTTGCACCTTTTCCATAAGCCAAAACATCATAAAAGTGCTCAGCTATGCTGAAATTTGAGTTAAGTGCAGCTTTTGCGAAATTCTCTTCAGTTGGTTCAGCCCAATCACCATCTTTAGTTTGCAAAGTTGCAGCGTCAAGATTTTCTTGAACTTTGTAAGCAAACTCTATATAGCCGATTGAATTTGGAGTTTGTTTGATAGTTTTTGCTACAAGAGGATTTCCTTGGGCAGGAGTAACTTTTGCACCCCAATTTATGCTTTTTTCAGCACCATAATTTTTAGCCCACTCTTCATCAGCTCTTGAGATATAGCTTGTGAAGTTAAATGTAGTTCCGCTTGATTCGCTTCTTACAACAGGGATAATGTCAGCTGCTGGTAGTTTTATATCTGGATTTAGTGCAACCAAAGCTTGGTCATTCCATTTTGTGATTTTACCACTAAAGATCCCAGCTACTGCTTTGCCGTCAAGTTTTAGTTCGTGGTCTTTTACGCCATTAATGTTATAGGCTAAAACAACGCTACCAATAACGCCTGGGAATTGTAGAAGTTTTTTCTCGCCAAGTTCATCGCTTTTTAGTGCTGCATCAGTTCCACCAAAGTTTCCGTTTCTATCTGTAATGGCACTAACACCTTTTCCGCTACCGCCACCACTATAAGTTACTTGATTTTTAGTGTCTGTGTAGTAAAGTTTTGCCCACTCTTTATAAACTGGAAGTGGGAAAGTTGCACCTTGACCCATAATCTTGTCGGCTGCGTTAAGTCCGCTAGTTGCGACTGCTGCAGCTACTACTAAACCTGCTAATTTTTTAAGCATTTTCTATCCTTTACAGTGAATTTGCGTAAATTTACCATAGAATGGTAACAATATGGAAACATTTGCTTTATGAGTTTAAGATTATTTGAATTTTAATAAAATGGTGTATAATTACAAGCGAAAGGATAAAAAATGGTTGAACCAATGACACTTTATGGTTATGAGAAAATAACAAACGAACTTAGGGACTTAAAGTTAGTGCAAAGGCCTGAGATTGTCAAAGAGATTGATATTGCAAGAAGTCACGGCGATCTAAAAGAAAATGCCGAATACCACGCTGCTAGAGAAAAACAAGCTTTTATAGAGTCTCGCATAGCCGAACTTAGCGATATAGTAAGTAGGGCAAAAGTTATAGACCCAAGCGAGTATGAGCACGACAAGGTTAAGTTTGGCTCCACGGTTACGATTTTGGATGTAGAAACAGAGATAGAAAAGACCTATACTATAGTTGGAATTAGCGAAAGCGATGTAAGTAAAGGGTTAATTAGCATTAATACCCCGCTTGCAAGAGGGGTTCTTGGCAAAGAAGAGGGTGATACTGTGACTCTTCAACTCCCAAATGGCGTCAGTGACATCGAAATAGTTAGCGTTGAGTATAAAAAGATAAACTTTTAAAGGATACAAAATCAAAAAGCATAGAGTTGGAATCATAGGCGTTACAGGATATACTGGGGTTGTTTTGGTTAAGATGATTTTAAATCATCCAGCTTTAGAGTTAGCGTATTTGGGGGCTAGAAGTGCTGGAAATTTAAATAAGAGTTTTGAGTTTTTAGATGGTATTTATGACGCACCTATTTTTGAAGCTAGTGCTAAAGCAGTCGCTAAAGAGTGTGAATTAGTTTTTTTAGCTCTGCCACACACTCAGTCATTTGAGTTTGTAAGTGAGCTTTTGGGTTTTGGCGTAAAAGTTGTAGATCTCTCGGCTGATTATAGGCTTAGCTTGGAGCTTTATGAGAAAAACTATGGCACTCACAAAGACCCAAAAAATCTAAAAAATGCAGTTTATGGATTAACTGAAGTCAATAAAGAGCTAATAAAAAATGCGAATTTGGTAGCAAATCCTGGGTGCTATCCGACTTGTTCAACTCTAGCTATTTTGCCGTTTTTAGAGTTTATGGATGAGAAATTTGGCGTGATAATTGACGCAAAAAGTGGGGTTAGTGGGGCTGGCAAATCTCTAAAAGAGAGCAGTCATTTTATGAATGTTAATGAAAACTTTAAAGCCTACTCAGCACTAACTCATCGCCACAAAGATGAGATTAAAGAGCAAATTTCTAAATTCGCCTCAAAGAACATTCCAACTACATTTGTGCCACATCTCTTGCCAATAAATAGCGGAATGATGGCTAGTGTGTATGGGGTATTAAAAAAAGAGTGTGAGCCACTTGAGATTTTGCGTGATTTTTATAGGGGTGAGAAATTTATAAGAATAAGAGACAAAGAAGTTAGTATTAAAAATGTAGTTGGAACGCATTTTTGCGATATTTACGCTAAGATTGATGGGGATAAAATTTGGATAAATTCCACTATCGACAATATTTACAAAGGGGCTAGTTCTCAAGCCCTAGCAAATGCAAATCTAATGCTTAAACTTGATGAGAGTTTAGCTCTGCCGGTTTTGGGGTATGGAATTTAAGCTTTTAAATGGTGCTTTGTTTTTGGGAGATGCACATTTTAATCCCGTTTCAAGGCGTGAATTTGGTGAGTTTTTGCTTGAGTTAAATTCCAAGGAAACCCTGCCACCACAGCTATTTTTTTTGGGTGATATGTTTGATTTTTTGGCAAATACCGACTACACGATGAAATTTTATGAAAATGAGATAAGCTTAATCAATCAAATTTCACAAAAAACTGAGCTTTTTTATTTTGAGGGTAATCACGATTTTAACCTAAGTGAGATTTTTCCAAATGCGAAAGTTTTTAGCAACTCTAATCAGCCGGCAAATTTTATAAATGAGCTTAATGAGAGGGTGCAGATTGCTCACGGCGATATATTCTTGCCATTTTTTACGCAAAAATCTCTGCTGTTTCTTAGAAACAGAGCGTTTTTGAAATTTATGAATTTCATAGATAATTTGGTGAAATTTAAGATTTCAAAAGCGATTTTAAACTCTCAAATTCACAAAAATATCTACAAAAAATCTTTAAATTTCAAAGCCTTTATAGCTCCTAAAATTCACAACTACAAGGCTAAATTTATCATCGAAGGTCACTATCATCAAGATGAAATCTTAAATTTCAATAATCAAATTTATATAAATTTAAACTCATTTGGCGTGGATAATAGAGTTTATAAATCCCAAATAAAAGATGGCATTTTTGGTTTAAAAGAAGTTGAAAAAGGAAGCTTATCTTAGTATAATACCAAAAATAAAAAGGATGATTATGATAAAATTATGCGTGTTTGATTTTGACTCAACGCTGATGGATGGCGAGACAATTACATTTTTGGCTGGTGGCGTTGGCAAAGGCGAAGAAGTGGCTAAGATAACCGCAGCTGCGATGAGAGGTGAGATAGATTTTTTTGAAGCTTTTACAAAAAGAGTTGCATTTTTAAAAGGGATGGAGCTAAAAAAAGCAGAGCAAATCACTTCAAATTTACCATTTATTGAAGGGGCAAAAGAGCTAATCTCTCATATAAAATCAAAAGGGGTTAAAGTAGTTGTTTTTAGTGGCGGATTTCACCTTGCAACTGACGCGGCCAAAGATAAGCTAGGGTATGATGCTAGTTTTGCAAACTATCTGCACGAAAAAGATGGAGTTTTAACCGGTCTTGCAGGTGGTGAGATGATGTTTGGCTACTCAAAAGGTAAGGTTTTAAACTCGCTAAAAGCGGTGATGGGAATTACAAAAGATGAGATAATGTGCGTGGGAGATGGCGCAAATGATATCAGTATGTTTAGAGAATCTGGGCTAAATTTCGCCTTTTGTGCTAAGGAAATTTTAAAAAAATACGCAACGCATTGCATTGACAAAAAAGACTTAAAGGAGATAATTAGATATGTTTAGAAATGCTAAATTTAGCCTATGGTGCGACTATTTACAAAGAGATTTTATAGATGATGAGTTTGCTAAACTTATCACTGATGGCGTGATAAATGGTGCGACTTCAAACCCTGCAATTTTTAAAAATGCCATCGTTGGAAGTAGTGCGTATGACGCTGACAAAAGGGCTCTTGCAGGCAAAAATAAAAAAGAGATTTATGAGAGTTTAGTTATCAAAGATATCAAAAATGCAGCTTCAAAACTTAGCAAAAACTACGAAAATGGCGATGATGGATTTGTTAGCTTAGAGGTTGATCCAAGTTTGAGTGGCGATGAAAAGACTACTTTTGAAGAGGGCCTTAGGCTATTTAGAGCTATAAATATGCCAAATGTAATGATAAAAGTTCCATCTACAGATGCTGGATTTAAGGCGATGAGTGAGCTTTTAAAGCTTGGCGTGAATGTCAATGCTACTCTTGTTTTTTCGCCATTTCAAACTAGCAAATGCCTTGAAGCTTTTAGAATTGGAAATGCTGAGTTTAAAAAGCTAAATCCAGCAAAAGAGCTTCCAAAATGCGTAATTAGCGTGTTTGTAAGCAGATTTGATAGAGTGGTCGATGGTGAGCTTAAAAAGCATAATTTGCCTACGGCTAAATTTGGGATAATGAATGCCACGTCTTGTTATAATCTAGTAGAAAGAGCAAACTTAGAGAATGTAAAGACCTTGTTTGCTAGCACAGGAGTAAAAGGTGGAGATTTGGAGGCTGATTATTATATCAAAAGCTTGAAATTTAAAAATAGCATTAACACAGCCCCGCTTGATACCTTAAAAAAATACGCTAAAAATGGCGGAAGTGACTTTATAGAGCCATTTAGCGATGGTGAGATTGATGAGTATTTTAAAGCTGTAAGAAGAGTTGTGGATAAAAATGCACTTTTTGACGAGCTTTTGGATGATGGTTTAGAGCAGTTTGAAGTGGCTTTTGCTGAGATTATAAATTCACTCTAAGGATAGAAAATGGCTGAAAATTTAGGAGTTCAAAGGACAAAACTCAATAAATTTCTTGAGTTTATGGTATCAAAAGGCGGGAGCGATTTGCATATCAAATCAGGTTCGCAAGTTAGGGCAAGATTTAATGGTGATATTGCTAAAATTACCAAAAATATTTTTACCAAAGAGGATGGAGTTGAACTTGCTAAAGAGCTTCTTGGTAGAAGATATGATGAGTTTTTGGAGGCAAAAAGCCTTGATTTTAACTATACACTAAATGAAAATTTTAGATTTAGGGTCAATATATTTTTACAAATCGATGGAGTTAGTGCAGTTTTTAGAGCGATTCCGATTGAAATTCCAAATATTGACAATATAGGAATTCCAAAAGTTATCAAAAAAATCTGTGAAGAGAAAAACAAAGGTATAGTCCTAGTCACAGGTCCTACAGGAAGTGGCAAAACAACGACAATCGCGAGTATGATAGATTATATCAATCATATTAAACCAGCTCATATTGTAACTATTGAAGACCCAGTTGAGTTTGTCTATAAAGACGCAAAAAGTGTAATAAATCAAAGAAGTTTGGGTGATAATTGCAATACTTTCCTTGATTCACTAAGAGCGGCTCTAAGAGAGGACCCTGATATAATCTTTGTGGGTGAGATAAGAGACACTATCACTATGGAAACAGCGATGAGGGCGGCTGAAACAGGGCACTTGGTGCTTTCAACACTTCACACGGTTGATGCAAAAGATACGATAAATAGAATTTTGGGTATGTTTGAAGGAACTGAACAAGCTAGAATTAGGCAGTCTTTTGCGTCTGTTTTGGAGGCGATAATTTGCCAAAGACTTTGCAAAACCACTGATGGCAAGCGAACACCAGCAGTTGAGATAATGATAAAAAATGCTCGTATAAAAGAGATGCTTTATTCAGATAGAGAGCACGAGATAGAAGACGCGATTAAAGATGGACGCAATATCTATGGTATGCAAACTTTTGACCAGCACCTTTTTGATATGTATTATGGTGGAGTTATAAGCTATGAAGAGGCCTTGGATAATGCCTCAAATAGAGCGGACCTTGAGATGGCTATTAGAAATGCAAAAGATGAATCTAATAGTATGAATCCTGATGATATGATAAAATTGCAAGATATTTAAAGGTAAATTTATAAAAATTATTATATAATATCAGCTTATTTTATTGTAAAGGAAAACGATGTTAGAAGGAATAGTTAGAGAGAGTATCGGTAAAAAGTCAGCTAAGACTTTGAAAAGAGATGGTTATCTAATCGCTAATATCTACGCTAAAGGTATGCAAAATATCTATGCTGCTTTCAAAACAAATGAGTTTATCAAAGCAGTTAGAGACAAAGCTACTCTTAGATTTGATGTAAAAGTTGGCGATAATGTTTATAATGTGGTGGTTGAAGAGTATCAAAAGCACCCTATAACAAACGCGATAACACATGTTGATTTAAGAGTTGTGCTTGATGATGAAATCTCAAGATATTTTGTGCCTGTGAAACTTACAGGAACACCTGTGGGGCTAAAAAACAAAGGTGTT